>JBILUT010000379.1:0-2500 GCA_044370875.1 Polaromonas sp.
AGACTCACCGTCGAACTCTCGCGTCTCCTTGCCCTCGGCCACCAAAGTACCCACACCCGTCTTGGTAAAGAAGGCCGGAATGCCGGCCCCACCCGCGCGCAGCTTTTCGGCCAAGGTGCCCTGGGGCGTAAATTCCAGCTCAAGCTCACCGGCCAGATACTGGCGCTCAAACTCTTTGTTCTCACCGACGTAACTGGAGATCATTTTCTTGATCTGCCGGGTCTCGAGCAGTTTGCCCAAGCCAAAGCCGTCAACACCGGCATTGTTGGAAATAGCCGTGAGGTTCTTCTTGCCCGAATCGCGCAGTGCATCAATCAAGGCTTCGGGTATGCCGCACAGGCCAAAGCCTCCCACGGCAATGAGCTGGCCGTCACGGACCACGCCCTCAAGCGCGGCGGCGGCCGATGGAAAAATCTTGTTCACTTAAACCTCCTGTCCAAGCACGTGAGAGGGCCGAGAAACCGCTCGCGCCCCGTCGCCCTATCCAATCAAACCTCGTAGTATGTCCTAAAGGGCCGTCTCGTCCGCGGATGAAACAGGCGCCGAGCATAGCGGGTCGGGCCTGAGGGGCCCGTATGATTCAAGCCTTCTCCCTCCGCGTCGCCGCCATGAACCGCTACCCCTTTCCCGCTCTGACCGACTTGCCCGAAGACATTCGCGCCCGCATTCTGGAGGTGCAAGAAAAAGCCGGCTTCGTGCCCAATGTGTTCCTCGCCCTGGCGCGCCGGCCGGCCGAGTGGCGGGCCTTCTTTGCATACCACGACGCGCTCATGCTCAAGGAAGGCGGCAACCTGAGCAAGGGCGACCGGGAAATGATCGTCACCGCCACCAGCGCGGCCAATCACTGCCTGTACTGCGTGGTGGCGCACGGAGCGATCCTGCGCATCTATGAGAAAAAACCGCTGGTGGCCGACCAGGTGGCCGTCAACCACCGCAAGGCCGACATCACCCCGCGTCAAAAAGCCATGCTGGACTTTGCCATGAAGGTCTGCCTGCGCTCACACGAAATCGAAGAGGCTGACTTTGCCGACTTGCAGGCCCACGGCCTGGATGATGAAGACGCCTGGGACATCGCGGCCATCACCGCCTTCTTTGGCTTGTCCAACCGGATGGCGAGTTTTTCGGGCATGCAGCCCAATCCGGAGTTCTACCTGATGGGTCGGGTGCCCAAGCAAAAGTAAGTTCAGTGCCATCAACGGCCGCCCAAGGCTCGCCGCCATGCAGCCTGCGGCCTCAGGGCGTCACCAGCTCGCGCAGCCAGACCGGCAGCTCCAGGGCTTTTTGCTTGGGGAAGTCCACCCACATCGTGGTGGCGCCACCGGCGGCATGAACCACACCCGGCAGGTCAGAGTGCTCCATCGTGACCCAGGTCTCGAAGGTGGTGCGCCCGGGGTCGCTGGCGTACAACTTGAGCCGCACCCTCCCCGGGTATTCGATCTGCCGATAAAAGTTGCAAAAGGCGTTGACGATCACAACGCCCTCTTTGGCCGGGCCCGGCACCTGCCCAATGCTGTTCAACCAGTCGATGCGGATGGTCTCGAAATAACGAAAGTAGCTGGTGTTGTTCAGATGCCCCATGGCATCCAAATCGCCCCAGCGGATCGCCAGGTCCATCTCGTAGACCAGCTTCTTCTTGTCGGGAATCTCTATCCGCATGCCCACTCCTGCATCGAAGCCTGGCCGGCGCTCGCTGCTTGCCTTGAGGCGAACAAAGGCAAACACCCGTTTGCATAAAATCAGCGGTCCCAACAGGGATACGGGCAGAGCATCAGCCTTGAGCTGGTCATTATCACGGAGCGCTAGGCATGACCCCCCAGGAAATCCTCGAACAATTCGGTCCTCGCGAGGCCATGGAGTACGACGTGGTGGTCGTTGGCGCAGGACCAGCCGGTCTGGCCACGGCGATCCGTATCAAGCAGCTGGCGCAAGACAAGGGCCAGGAGGTCTCGGTGGTGGTGCTTGAAAAGGGGTCTGAGCCCGGCGCCCACATCCTCTCTGGCGCCGTGATGGATCCGCGCGCGCTCAATGAGCTGATCCCCAACTGGAAAGAACTGGGCGCGCCCTTGATTCAAAGCGTCACCGGCGACGACCTCTTGGTGCTGTCTGAAACCGGCGCGCAGCGCACGCCCGACTGGCTGATGCCGCGCAACTTTCACAACGATGGCTGCTACGTCATCTCCTTGTCCAATCTGGTCAAGTGGCTGTCAGCCCAGGCTGAGACCCTGGGTGTAGAAATCTTCCCCGGCTTTGCCGCTGCTGAAGTGCTCTACCACGACAACGGCGCGGTCAAGGGCGTGGCCACCGGGAACCTGGGGGTGGGCAAGGACGGCGAGCCCACCGATAACTTTCAGCTCGGCATGGAACTGCATGCCAAGTACACCGTGTTTGCCGAAGGCGCGCGCGGCCATCTCGGCAAGCAGTTGCTCAGCCGCTTCAAGCTCACCACCGGCAAAGATCCGCAGACCTTTGCGATCGGCATCAAGGAACTCTGGGAAATCCC
>JBILUT010000021.1:0-9586 GCA_044370875.1 Polaromonas sp.
CTTCAAACACCTCAGGCAAGTGCAGCCAGCGCCGCTGGCCTTCGGGTCGCTCGCCCAAGGCCTCATCGAGCGCATCGAGCAGGGCCGCACCCAGGCGCCGGGCCAGGCCCTCGCGTGGCAGACGGCGCACATCGCCCCAGACGCGGCAGCCCAGGCGGTCCAGCACATCCAGATGGGGGCCGGCCGCGTCCAGCACCGCCAGCGGTAAGTCAGAGGCTGGCCGGCGAACCACCGCCTTCCAGGGCTGCGCGAGCCGCAAGCGTCCCAGGGCAACCAGCGACGTGGAGCCCGGCGCGGCATGCAAACGACCGGGCTGCACCAGATCGTGCGCGCCAGCCTGCAATTGCACCAGCAGGTCGCGCAGCCCGCCAAAAAGACGCAGACTGGCCGAGACTTCCATCAGCGCGGCATCGCGCGCCAGGGCCACGCGCGGCGTAAACGCCAAGGCCTGCCAGGCCAGGGCCTGCGACAGCTCGGGCACCGGCTGCGCGTCTTCAGACCAGGCTTGCAGCGCGATCCACAGCATGCGCAGGCTCCAAGCTACAAGGCACCGCCTGACCCCGGCGGCGGCGAGCCTGCGCCCGGCTGGCGGCCAGCAAGGCCTGCAGCCCGGGCGCGGCCGTCAGCAGCGGCAAGCTGGCCTCCAGCGGCGGGCCGCGGCGCTTGAGCACCCATACCCACAGAGGGGGCACCGCCCTGCTCTGCTCGCCTGGCGCTTCTTGCCCGCTGCATCCCTCCTGCCAGCGCAGCCACAGGCGCAGCGGCGCGGGCGACGATTGACTTTGTGCCCGCTCAGGGCGCAGCACGAAGAGCGGCTTGGCATGCTCTTGCGCAGCCAGGTGCAGACGGCGCAGCTGCGCACTTTGTACCTGCTCCAGCCAAAGCAGCACGCAGGCCACATCGGCACAGCGCAGCGCCTGCTCGGCCGCCCACAGCCGCTCGGCCGTGCTTGCAGCCTGCACCCTCAGCAGTTCAGAGGGCAGCAGATTCGCGGCCGACAGCGCCGGGCCAAACGGCACATAAGGCGCAGCCACCAGTACCGTGACGAGGCCAGAAGCACCCAAACGTGCAAGCGCGGGTCCAAGCAAGCCCCATTCGCCGCAGCCCGGATGCGACTGCAGCAGTTCCGTCAGCCCCGTCCGCGGCCAGCCGCCCCCAGGCAACAAGGCATTGAGCGCCGCATGCCCCGTGTCCAGACCGGCCGCATCCGAACGCGCCAGTTCATCGGCGCGCCAGACGGAGTGCAAAGCAGGGGCAGATAAGGGCATGACAACACGGCAGCCCACCCCCGCAGCGTTGCCAGCGGACGACAGATGAGCGTCAAGGACTGTATAAATATACAGTCTTTTGGCAGGGGGTCAAGCTTGATCACCTTCTGCTCTACACCCGCCAAGGATCACCCATGGCTGGCCGTCGTTCTCAGGCGCACAAGCGCTGGCGCGCCTGCTCATACTCGCGCTTGAGCTGCGCCACCAGCTCACCGGCCTTTTGCACTTTGTCGATGGCGCCAATGCCCTGCCCGCAGCCCCAGATGTCCTTCCAGGCCTTGGCCGCTGTATCGCCGCCAAAGTTCATCTTGCTGGGGTCGCTCTCAGGCAAATTGGCGGGATCCAGGCCGGCCTTGCGGATCGAGGGCGCCAGGTAGTTACCGTGCACGCCGGTAAAGAGGTTGGTGTAGACGATATCGTCGGAGTTGCAGTCCACCACCGCCTGCTTGTAGTCGTCTGCGGCGCGTGCCTCTTCGGTGGCGATGAAGGCCGAGCCGATGTACGCGAAATCAGCGCCCATGGCCTGCGCCGCCAGCACCGCACCGCCGCTGGCAATGGCGCCCGAGAGCGCCACCGGGCCGTCAAACCACTGGCGGATTTCCTGAATCAGGGCGAAGGGACTCTTGACCCCGGCATGACCGCCGGCACCGGCGGCCACCGCAATCAGCCCATCGGCGCCCTTTTCAATCGCCTTGCGGGCAAAGGCGTTGTTGATGATGTCATGCAGCACCACGCCGCCGTAGCTGTGGGCGGCCTGGTTGATTTCTTCGCGTGCGCCCAGCGAGGTGATGTAGATCGGCACCTTGTATTTGACGCACAAGGCCATGTCCTGCTCTAGCCGGTCGTTGGACTTGTGCACGATTTGATTGATGGCAAAGGGTGCAGCCGGCTGGTCCGGGTGCGCCCGGTTATGAGCGGCCAGGGTCTCGGTAATTTCAGCCAGCCAATCGTCGAGCTGCGAGATGGGCCGTGCATTGAGGGCGGGCATGGATCCCACCACACCGGCCTTGCACTGGGCGATCACCAGCTTGGGGGTGCTCAGAATGAACATCGGCGATCCAATGATGGGCAAGGGCAGGTGCGCCAGCGCGCCGGGCAGTCTTGACATGGAGTGTCTCCTTGAATGAGGCTGTGCAAAAACGGTCGGGCGTATTGCGGCCCGCCTCGTGAAACCCGATACGGCTTAGAAAGCCTCCAGGGGCAGACCGGTCACACTGTCAGCGCCTTCGACGATGGCATCGCGAACGGCCTGTGCCTTGCTGAGAATATGGTCGGCATAAAACCGGGCGGTTGTCGCCTTGGCCTGCATGAACTCGGCGCCCAGATCGTCGGTCTGTCCGGTGGCCAGGGCCTGCTCGGCCACCAGCAGTGCACGCGCCATCTGCCAGCCCGAAACCAGATTGCCGGCCAGCATCAGATACGGAACGCTGCCAGCGAACACCGCATTGGGCGTAGCCTTGGTGCCGCTGCAGACAAACTCCACCACGTCCAGGAAAGCCTGGCGCGCAGACTTCAGACGGCGGGCCACCGCCTGCGCGTTGGCGCTGCCCTGCATCAGATCGATCTCAGTGGACTCGATCTGCGCGGCCAAGGCGCGTGCGGTGCGGCCGCCATCGCGCGCGGTCTTGCGGCCCACCAGATCGTTGGCCTGAATGGCGGTGGTGCCTTCGTAAATGGTCAGGATCTTGGCATCGCGGTAGTGCTGCGCAGCACCCGTTTCTTCAATGAAGCCCATGCCTCCGTGTACCTGTACACCCAGCGCCGTGACTTCCTGGCTCATCTCGGTGCTGTACCCTTTGACCAAAGGCACCATGAATTCATAGAACGCCTGGTTGTGCTGACGCACTTGTGCATCGGGGTGGTGGTGAGCCGCATCAAAAGCAGCAGCCGCGACCGTGGCCATGGCGCGGCACCCTTCGGTGTAGGCGCGCATGGTCATGAGCATGCGCTTGACATCGGGGTGGTGAATGATCGGACCGCTGCCCGGCAGAGAACCATCGACCGGTCGGCTCTGCACCCGATCTCGGGCGTACTGCACCGCCTTCTGATAGGCCCGCTCAGAGATCGCAATGCCCTGCACCCCCACCGCATAGCGCGCCGCGTTCATCATGATGAACATGTACTCCAGGCCCCGGTTTTCCTGCCCCACCAGGTAGCCCACCGCACCGGGCCCGCCGCTGTCGGCAATGCTTCCGACCGTGCCGTCGCCATACTGCAGCACGGCGGTAGGGCTGGCCTTGATGCCCAGCTTGTGCTCGATGCTCACGCAGTGCACATCGTTGCGCGCGCCCAGGGTACCGTCTGGGTTGACGAGAAACTTGGGGCAGACGAACAGACTGATGCCCTTGACGCCCTCGGGCGCACCAGGAACGCGAGCGAGCACCAGATGGACGATGTTCTCGGCCATGTCGTGCTCGCCATAGGTGATGTAGATCTTGGTGCCAAAAATGCGGTAAGTACCATCGGGCTGGGGCTCGGCGCGGGTACGCACAGCCGCCAAATCAGAGCCGGCCTGCGGCTCGGTCAGGTTCATGGTGCCGCTCCACTGGCCCGAGATCAGCTTTTCCAGGTAGATGGCCTTGAGTTCATCGGAACCGGCCGTCAGCAAGGCCTCAATGGCGCCATCCGTCAGCATCGGGCACAGCGCAAAACTCATGTTGGCCGAATTGAGCATCTCGCCACAGGCCGCACCAATGGTCTTGGGCAAGGCCTGTCCCCCGAAGGCCGCCGGATGCTGCAGACTCTGCCAACCGCCCTCGGTGTACTGCTGATAGGCTTGCTTAAAGCCAGGCGTGGTGTGCACCACCCCACCCTTGAGGGCTGAAGGATTGCGGTCGCCCTCCCAATTGAGGGGAGCCACCACCTCTTGCGTGAAGCGAGCGCTTTCCTCAAGCACGGCCTGGGCGGTGTCGTATCCGGCCTCCTCAAAACCCGGCATGGCGGCGATCGCATCAATTCGCGCCAAATGCTTGATATTGAACAGCATGTCCTTCACGGGGGCGATATAGCTCATGGTCAAGTCCTTCGATACAACAGGGCGTGCAGTGGCACCGGGAAACAGAAAAATTTGAAGTCAGATGGGGCTAAAAAAAAGGCATCCACCGGATGCCTTGGATTTTTCAGAAATGGCTCAGAGCTTGCTCACCAATTCAGGCACCGCGGCGAACAAATCAGCCTCCAAGCCGTAGTCGGCCACGCTGAAGATCGGCGCCTCGGGATCCTTGTTGATGGCCACGATCACTTTGGAATCCTTCATGCCGGCCAGGTGCTGGATGGCGCCCGAGATACCGGCGGCTACATACAGTTGCGGCGCGACGATCTTGCCGGTCTGCCCGACTTGCCAGTCGTTGGGCGCATAGCCGGCGTCTACCGCCGCGCGGCTGGCCCCCATGGCGGCGCCGAGCTTGTCGGCCAAGGGCGTCATGACCTCGTTGAATTTCTCGGCGCTGCCCAGGGCTCGGCCGCCAGAGACGATGATCTTGGCCGCCGTCAATTCCGGGCGGTCGCTCTTGGACAGTTCGCTGCCCACATATCGGCTCTTGCCACTGTCGGCAACCGCAGCGACGCTCTCAACGGAGGCGCCGCCTCCCGTAGCTGCGGCCGCATCAAAGCCCGTGGTGCGCACCGTGATCACCTTGGTGGCGTCACTGCTTTGCACGGTGGCGATTGCATTGCCGGCGTAAATGGGGCGCTCAAAGGTGTCGGCGCTGATGACCTTGGTCACATCCGACAACTGCGCCACATCCAGGCTGGCCGCGACCCGTGGGGCCACGTTCTTGCCCGATGCTGTGGCCGGAAACAGGATGTGGCTGTAGCCCGATGCCAAGGCCAGCACTTGGGCCGCCAGGTTTTCAGCCAGGCCATGAGCCAAACCATCGCTCTCAGCATGGATGACCTTGCCAACGCCGGCAATCTGCGCAGCCGCCGCAGCCGCCGCAGCCGCGTTGTGCCCGGCCACCAGAAGGTGGACATCGCCGCCACACTGGGCTGCAGCGGTGACAGTATTGAGGGTCGCCGGCTTGATGCTGGCGTTGTCGTGTTCAGCAATGACAAGAGAGGCCATGAGTCGGTCTTTCAGGTTCTTTTCTGCGGGTTGATCAGGCACAAGCCGGGTTGGCTGCGTACATCGTGGTCGATACAGCTCTCAAATCACCTTGGCCTCGTTCTTGAGTTTGTCCACCAAAGCAGCCACATCGGCCACCTTGACACCAGCGCCGCGCTTGGGCGGCTCGCTGACCTTCAGGGTCTTGATGCGCGGCTTGACATCCACACCGAGGTCTTCAGGCTTGAACGTGTCGAGCTGCTTTTTCTTGGCCTTCATGATGTTGGGCAAGGTCACATAGCGCGGCTCATTGAGGCGCAGGTCGGTGGTGACTATGGCCGGCAGGCTGATCGAGAGCGTCTCGATGCCGCCGTCGACCTCGCGGCTAACGGTCGCCTTGTCACCAGCGACTTCAACCTTCGATGCGAAGGTGGCCTGCGGCCAACCCAGCAAGGCGGCGAGCATCTGGCCGGTCTGGTTACAGTCGTCGTCGATGGCTTGCTTGCCCAAGATCACCAATTGCGGCTGCTCCTTGTCCACCAGGGCCTTGAGCAACTTGGCCACTGCCAGCGGCTGCAACTCCTCGGTCGTCTCGACCAGGATGCCCCGGTCGGCACCAATGGCCATGGCGGTACGCAGGGTCTCCTGGCACTGGGTCACCCCGCAGCTAACGGCGATGACTTCGGTGGCGACCGACTTTTCTTTGAGCCGAGTGGCCTCTTCCACCGCGATCTCATCGAAGGGGTTCATGCTCATCTTGACGTTGGCGATATCCACGCCGCTACCGTCGGATTTGACGCGCACCTTCACGTTGTAGTCGACCACGCGCTTGACAGGTACCAAAACCTTCATGGGTTCTCCAGGAATGAATGAATTTGAGGTCCGTATGACCGCGTACAGGCCCGAGGCCTAATTGACGTTACGTCAATTGCGGCATTCTAAGCGGGCCCGACCGATCAGCTGTTTCTCGATGGGACACCACCCATTGAACGGTGGCACCGCACAGCCGAAAAAGCACGGTCGTTCTTTTTCGAAGGTTAACTGACCGCCTCCGCCGCGTCAAGAACCGGTCCGTCTGATGACGCGACTGCACCGTGGGTACACGGGGCCGATTCAGCGAGCGGGCGGCGAAGCGGCCAGGCTGTGAACCACCCGCTGGGGATAGGGAATGGCAATCCCATGCGCACGCAGCGAACGCAGGATCTCGAGATTGACCGCCGACTTGAGATTGCCCTGGCCGTTCTCAGGGTCGACGATCCAGTACTGCAGCGTAAATTCCAAGCCGTCAGGACCGAACTGGCTCAGCTGCGCATCGGGTGCGGGCTCGGCCAGCACGCGGGGCTGAGCGCGCGCCGCCGCCGCAAGCAAGGCCATGACCTGCTCCACATCGCTGTCGTAGCCCACGGTGATGGTGGTCGACTGCACGACCTTGGGGTCAGTCAGGGACAGGTTTTCAATGCGGTTGCCAATGAACATTTCGTTGGGCACGACCGATTCACGGCCCGAGAGAGCCCGCACGATGGTGTAGCGCGCCTTGATGTCGGTGATGCGGCCTTCGAAATTGTCGATGCGCACGTTGTCGCCGATACGCACGCTGCGCTCGGCCAGCATGACGAATCCGCTGACATAACTGGCCGCGAGCTTTTGCAGGCCCAAACCCACACCCACACCGATGGCTCCGCCCAACACCGACAGCGCAGTCAGGTCAATGCCCACCGCCGTCAAACTAAGGATGAGACCAACACCCACCAGCAAGGCCCGCACCACATTGCTCACCGCCTTTCGCAGCGAAAGGTCGTTGCCGGTGGCCGAGCGCAGCAGCCGGTCTTCAATGGCTGAAGACACCCACAGGGACACGATAAGCACAGCCGCTGCGGTCAAGGCTCCGCCGAGCAAGTCCAGCGCGGTCATCCGGGAACCACCTACCCGCCAGACGATGCGGTCGAGTTCATCAAGCAGCAAGGGCAGCAGACCCGTGATCCACAACACCACGCCCAACCAAGCCAGCCACGAAATCGACCTTTCGAGCACACGGACCAAGGGCGCCTGTTTGAACGCCGCCTGCAAGACCTTGACGCCCACCCGGATGGCGGCCAGAGACAACAGGACGGGCAACGCCAGGGCAACCATAAAAAGCGGAACGCCGGCGAGCTTCAGGCCGGCGTGGGCTGCATAGACGAGCAACAACAAGACCAGCGGAAACATCGCGCCATCAAAGCCACGCCGACCAAAAAGCACCGACGAGTCGGAGACCTGGGGCAAGGCGCGCCGCGCCCCTCGCACCAGAGCCCAGGCAAGCAGCACGCAGACCAGCAGCGAGCTCAGTTCAATCAGCGCCGAGCTGTGCGTCATCGTCGACCAGGCCTGCTCGAGTTTGATCCCACGCAGACCTTCAAGAGGGCCAAAATTGCCCGCTGCAGCCATGTTGAAAACTCCCAGAAAAAGTCAAAGATCGGCCAACACCCGCACATGCGTCTCGACACAGCGGGCCAGCGCATCGAGATGGTAGCCGCCCTCCAGGCTCGAGACGATACGTCCGTGGGCGTGACGCTGCGCCACATCCTTGAGGCACCGAGTGATCCACGCGTAATCGTCCTCCACCAGGTTGAGTTGTCCCAGCCCATCCTGACGGTGGGCATCGAAGCCCGCGCTGACGAGGATCAGTTGCGGCTTGAAAGCGTCGATCCGGGGGATCCAGTGGCTTTGAATCAGCGTCCGAATCTCTGCGCCCCGGGTGTAGGGGGGGACCGGTATGTTCAGCAGGTTCGACGCTGCAGGCTCAGTGCCGCTGTAGGGATAGAGCGGGTGCTGGAAAAAACTGACCATCAAAATGCGGTCGTCGCCGGCGACGATGTCCTGGGTTCCATTTCCGTGATTGACGTCAAAGTCGACGATCAGGACGCGCTGCAGGCCCCTTCGATCAAGCGCGTGTCGGGCGGCCACCGCCACATGGTTGAAAAAGCAAAAGCCCATCGCCTGGGACCGGGTCGCATGGTGACCAGGCGGTCTGACCGCGCAAAAAGCATTGTCCAGCTCGCCATCAATCACCGCATCGGTGGCCGCCACCACGGCCCCGGTGGCCCGCAGGGCGGCTGCCCAACTGTGCGCGTTGACCTGGGTGTCGGGGTCCAAGGCCAGATGTTCCGGCCCGCCAAGGCCCTGACCGTCGGCCACATGCTCGGAGAGCTGACGCACACGGGCCACCAGCAGCGCATCATGGGCCAGGGCCAGATCATCCAGCCCGGCCTCAGGGGCCTCCCGTTGCACCAGATGATCGGCCAGGCCGGTGAGCAAGAGGCGATCGTGGATGGCATCGAGCCGCTCAGGGGCCTCAGGGTGGTCCTGGCCCATCTCATGGAGTCGGCAATCGCTGTGAGAGAAAAATCCGGTTGGCATCAGCGGCAAGCAAAGGCATTTTCAGATCGCCGGGCTCTGGATGGGTTATGGTGCGGACTTCCAAGTTGCCCTGCAAATGAACCCGATGATCTGCTCGAACGAGGTTAACACGCGTACCGCCCGAGGCGCAGGCTCTACGCCCTGCATGCGCTGCAAGACTGAACGGGCGCAAGGGCCAAAATCCGGCCACGGAAGAGTCCACTCATCGTTAAACAAGCTTGCCTGTCTGGCCATGAGCATGCTAGTTGGCGTGCTGGCGACCTCGGCACAGGCGCAGCAAGCGATACAAAACAGCCGCTCGGCGGGGCCCGCTGAGGACAAGAGCAAGCCCCGTGCAGTGGCTCCAACGGGCCAGAAGCCCAGTGACAAGGCCCGTATAAAAGCCGCGGACAAAGCACCTGCGAAGAAGGCAGCGACTCGCACCAAATCTGTCGCCGCCACCACACCGCTCGTCGGGACCGGTCCGAGTTATGCCGAGCGGCCTGAGGCCATGGAGTTTGCCCGGCAGGTGGCTCAACAACGGCAATTGCCCATCGAATGGGTGCACCAAGCCATGGCTCAGGCACGGCAATCGCCGACCGTCGCTACGCTGATGCAGCCGGCCCCCTCTCCCTTCGTAAAAAATTGGCGTGTCTACCGAAGCCGGTTTCTGGATGAGATCCGCATCAACGCCGGGATTCGCTTTTGGCAGTCGCATGAGGCGCAGCTGCGCCGGGCTGAAACGACCTACGGTGTGCCCGCCGAGATCGTGGTGGCCATCCTGGGGGTTGAGACCCTATACGGACGCCAAATGGGGCAGTTCAGGGTCATCGATGCGCTGGCCACTCTGGCGTTTGATTTCCCGGCCCGCCATCCCCGCGCGGCCGAACGCAGCGACTAT
>JBILUT010000022.1:0-9444 GCA_044370875.1 Polaromonas sp.
CCCACCGATAGCGGATTGAAGAGCCGCTATGACGCCACCGATCTGATCACGCAGGAAGTGCTCAAGCGCTACGAGAGCACCCCCGACCCGCGGCTGCGCGAGATCATGCTCTCTTTCATCCGCCACCTGCATTCGTTTGCCAAAGAGGTCAAGCTCACCTCCAAGGAATGGGCGTATGCCATGAACCTCCTCGAAGAAACCGGTAAGTGGTGCGGTCCGGGTCGCAATGAATTCATCATCTTCTCGGATGCCCTGGGTCTGTCCATGCTCACGGTGACGCAGGACTACCCCCGCCCCGCTCACACCACCGAGCCCACCTTGGTGGGCCCCTTTCTGCTGGAGAACGCGCCCGAGTTTGCCTTGGGCGCTGATATCAGCGCCGGCGCCCAGGGCACGCCCTTGTTCGCGCGCGGCACCGTGCGGGATGTGGACGGCAAGCCGCTGCCCCATGCCAAGCTGGACATCTGGCACTCGGACGATCGCGGACTCTACGATGTGCAGCAAGACCTGGAGACCAACGGGCCATGGGCCCGCGCCTTGCTAACCGCCGATGCGAAAGGTCAGTACAGCTTCTGGTCCATCATGCCGGTGGACTATCCGGTGCCGCAGGAGGGCACCGCCATCATCATGCTCAGCAGCACCACCGGCCGCAGCTGGCGCCCTGCTCACCTGCACTTCCGTGTGCGGGCTGAGGGCCAGCGTCCGCTGATCACGCATATTTTTGACCGTAACAGCAAGAACCTGGATGCCGATGCGGTGTTCGGAGTCAGGCCCTCGCTGATTGCCGATTTCGTGCATCACAAGGGCGGGACCGCACCCGACGGCAAGGTGATGGATCGAGACTTCTACACACTCGACTACGACTTCATCATGGTCCCGGCCTGATCGAATAGGCTGCGACCCGGCCGGCCGCCTCGGGGCCAGGCGCAGCGGGTTCACGCGAGTGCCCGCAACTGCGGGCACTGCGCGTCCGGTGGCCTCAGACCAGCCGAGCGCTCACCCGGCCGGTCGAGCCCAGCTGCAGCACGACCTCGCACGGGGCCTGCGGGAATTGGGTCTTGACCAGGCTGCCGGTGGTCACAAAATCGCCGCCCCGCAAGCGAGAGCCCTGTGCATGAAGGTGGTTGGCCAGCCAGGCCAAGGCATCCAGAGGATGGCCCAGCACATCACTGCCACTACCCCGGCCGACCTCTTGGCCGTTGACTTGAGCCACACCCTCGATCTGATCGAGATCCCGCAAATCCCAACCGACCAATTCCGGCCCCACGACCAGTCCCGCATTCCACGCGTTATCGGCGATCAGGGTGAGGATGTTGCCAGGGAGCGTTGAGTAATCGGCATGGCGGTCGTCGACCAGTTCGAGCGCCGGGTGGGCACGCTGCACAAAGTCGGCGATTTCGCGTCCCCAGGGGCTGCTGCGCCGGGGTAGGTCGGCGCGCATGACGAACGCAATTTCAAATTCGACCGCCAGCCGTCCGTGACGCCGGGTCTCAAGTTGTGCGGCATCCGGATAAATCTCGCTGGACAGCACCCGCCCGCTGATGCTGTCGGCGTAACCGACCAGGCTGCGCATGGCCGGCGTCGTCAGCGCAATCTTGTAGCCGGCCGGCTGCGTGCCCAGCAGCCGGCCCTTTTGGGCCACAAAAGCCTGTTGAATGGCGTAGGCCGTGGCCGCATCGCTCAGGGGTGCAGGTTCGATCAGGCCCTCAAAGCGTTGCTGACGGCGATGCTGCTCGATCAGCAGGAGGGCTGCGTGCTCAATTTGATCCGAGGTCCATCGCATAGCGTGCTGTGAGGCTTACGTCTGTCAGGTTTTTGGGGCCATAGCGTGCAAGGTTCGGCGCAATGCCCGCAGTGGGCGCTGGCCGCAGCGCCTTCGGGGAAGGAACTGGCTGCGCAGGGGTTCGATGGTAGCGTGGTCACCTGCTTCGGAGTACGTTCGATCTGTGGACTGGCTTTTTTTAAAGGACCGCGCCGTTGACTTCAACGACAAGGGCTGGTGTGTCGTAAGCTTGCGGCTTCTGAAGAAGGCCGCGATCCATGTTCCAACGCCTGATCTCTTGCGCCTTGGTGGGGTTGATTTCGGTGGCAGCCCAGGCCGAATCGCCCGTCTATCGGGTGTCCCAACTGCCTGAGGCGCTCAAGGCGGTCTGGCAGCGCACCTTGCCCGAAATGACGCCGGCCAGCCGCTGTGCGGCCGCATTCGACGCCGGTGAAGGGCCGAAGATGACGCTGCAGTGCTCGGTCTACATCCGCATGGCGGCTGAAGGTGAGCGTCGCGCTCTGCGACTGTGCGAGGACAAGCGCCGCGAGCTAGGGATTGGGTCGACTTGCCGGCTGGTTCAGCCCTGAGTCGGCCCGCAGTTTTGCAGTAGCGCCAGATATTTTTGCTGGCGGCACAAAGGCGATGCAGCAACTGCTGGCGCAGACGCTGCTCGACATCGGGTGCCTGGTGCGCTTGACTTAAACTGCTTCCGATCAAACGTGCGCGAGGTCCCGAGGACGGTTCTTACCTGCTTGCATCCGGAGGGGCGGTAAACGCAAGGCGCTGTCAAAACAGGAGCATTGAGATGTCAATTCAACGTGTGGGTGTGATTGGGGCGGGCACCATGGGCAACGGCATTGCGCAAGTGTGCGCGGCCGCAGGTCTGTCGGTGGTGATGGTGGATATCTCTGAGGCGGCGGTTGACCGTGGACTGAAGACCATTTCTGGCAGTCTTGACCGGCTGGTTCGCAAAGGCTCTCTCGATGACGTGGGCAAGCAGGCGGTGTTAGGCCGGATCGCCGGCACGACAAGCTATGGCGACGTGGCCGGCGCCGATCTGGTCATCGAGGCGGCGACCGAGCGGCGCGATCTCAAGCTGACCATCCTCAAGCAACTGGAGTCGCTGGTGGGCCCGGAGGTTGTAATCGCCACCAACACCTCGTCGATCTCGATCACCGAACAGGCAGCGGCGCTGGCCCGACCCGAGCGGTTCATCGGCACGCATTTCTTCAATCCGGTGCCGGTCATGGGCCTGCTGGAACTCATTCGCGGGCTGCAGACATCCGATGCCACCCATCAGGCCATGCTTGAATTTGCCACCCAGGTTGGCAAGACGGCGGTGACGGCCCGTAACGCACCCGGATTCGTGGTCAATCGGATCCTGGTGCCCATGATCAACGAGGCCATCTTTGTGCTGCAGGAGGGCCTGGCCTCAGCTGCTGATATTGATGCCGGCATGAAGCTCGGTTGCAACCATCCGATCGGCCCCTTGGCGCTGGCAGACATGATTGGCCTGGACACCCTGCTGGCCGTGATGAATGTGTTCTATGAGGGGTTCAACGACTCCAAGTACCGGCCTGCACCCTTGCTCAAGGAGATGGTGGCCGCTGGCTGGCTCGGCCGAAAGACCGGTCGCGGTTTTTACAGTTACTAAAAAGCGTGTCGGGCTGTATCGCTGCTCAAGCCCGCAGTGGGCTGTAGGCCGACCGCCCCATTGAGACCGGGCTTGGGGTTGAGCCCAGTCTTCCTGACAGATCTTCAGTCAAGATCGACCGCGAGGGCCGCCGAGTGCGGCAAGGCTTGCGGGTTGATCGGGGATAATCGCTCTCGCTCGTCGCTGTGTCCCGGCGCCGGGCGATTTTCTTTTTTGGGACCATGTCGAGGAACACCATGTATAAAAACCTCCTGGCCGCCCTGGCGGCTTTTTTTCTGCTTGATCCAGCGCAGGCCCAGGCCACATCACCCGGGTCGTCCCCGTTGAAGGTTGCGGTTGTGCATGTGGCCCCGGTGACCGAGGCCGGTTGGGTGCGTCAGCATGAGAATGCCCGCTTGGCCCTAGAAAAAAACCTGGGACGGCGCGTGCAAACCACGGCTGTGGAAAGTGTGGCCGAAGGCGCTGATGCCGAGCGGGTGATCCGCGATCTGGCGCAGCAGGGCTACGGACTCATCTTCGCTCCCAGCTTTGGCTATATGGAGCCAACCTTGCGTGTGGCCCAGGACTTTCCGCGAGTGCGCTTCGAGTCCATCACGGGCTACAAGACCGCAGCCAACGTGGCGGCGGCCAATGCGCGCTACTACGAGGGGCGCTATCTGGCAGGCATTGCAGCGGCGCGGGTCAGTCGTACGGGGGTGGCCGGCTACATAGCGGGTTTTCCCATCCCGGAGGTGCTGCAGGGGATCAATGCTTTCGCACTGGGTATGCGTTCGGTGCGGCCCGATGCCACGGTGCGGGTGATCTGGCTACAGAGTTGGTTTGATCCCACCCGCGAGCGAGAGGCGGCTATCACCTTGATGAATCAGGACGCCGATGTACTGGCTTTTCACACCGCCTCAACCGCGGTCATGCGGGCAGCGCAAGAGCGCGGCAAGTGGGCTGTTGCCTACCACTCGGACATGCGACATGTGGCTCCCGATGCGCAGTTGCTCGCGGTAACCCACCACTGGGAGACCTACTACACCGATCGTGCGAGGGCGGTGCTGGAGGGACGCTGGCAGAGCCAGTCGGTTTGGGGTGGTGTGCGAGAAGGCATGGTTCGGGTTGGTGACTTCAGTCCTCGTGTGCCCGAGCCGGTGCGCCTGGAAGTCCTGTCGCGCCAGAAGGAGCTGGCGGCTGGCCGACTACAGCCGTTCGCTGCATCGGACAGGCCCGTTCTGGACGCGGCGGGCGCGGTCTTCATTCCGGCGGGCAGCGCTTTGACCGATGCCCAGATCTCGTCGATGAACGTGTTGGTGCAGGGCGTACAGGGCGGCTTGCCCCGCTGAAAACGCCCACTTGCTCGTTCAGTACCAGGGCCCGGCAGCCCGGATTGGGCTGGCCGAGCTTGCGATAAGCTCTGGATCATGCGCGCTTACCGATCTGCTCTCTTGTATTTTTTGCCGGATGACTCGCTGACTTACGAGCCCGACGGACTGCTGTTGACCCAGGCTGATGAACACGGCGTGCAACGGGTCCGTCATGTTGGTCCCTGGTCTGCCGAACTGGCCCAGGGTTTTGAGCTTGAGCACTGGCCTGGCCGCATCATCGCGCCCGGCTTCGTTGATCTGCACATTCACTACCCCCAGGTCGACGTGATTGGCTCGCCGGCCGAGGGCCTGTTGCCTTGGCTGGAGAAGTACACCTTTGTGCAGGAGTCGCGCTTTGCGGACCCGCTCCATGCGCGGGAGGTGGCCACTTTTTTCCTTGACGAAATGCAGCGACACGGGGTGACCACCGCGCTGACTTTTTGTACCTCGCACGCCGGTTCAGTTGATGCCTTGATGATGCAGGCCCAGGCCCGCGGCCTGCGCTGGATCGCCGGCCGCTGCCTGATGGACCGCCACGCCCCCGACGGCGTGCGTGACCAGACCGAGCGCAGCTTGCTCGAGACCGAGCAGCTGATCGACCGTTGGCACGGTCGGGGGCGGCTTGGCTACGCCATCACGCCGCGCTTTGTGCCCAGCTGCAGCGATGCGCAACTGGCTGGCGCGGGCGAGTTGGCCGCCGCTCATCCTGGGGTCTGGATCCAATCGCATGTGGCTGAAAACCGTGATGAGATCGAGTGGGTTCGTCAGTTGCATCCAAAGGCCCGCAGTTACCTGGCGGTCTATCAGCAGTTCGGCTTGCTGCGGCCACGCAGTATCTACGCGCATGGCATTCACTTTGACGACACCGACCGGCAGCTGATGCGTGACAGCGGTGCGGCCGTGGCCGTCTGCCCGACCAGCAACCTCTTTTTGGGCAGCGGCTTTTTTGATGTGGTGGCTGCCGATCGTATCGGCATGGCTTATGGCTTAGCCAGCGACGTGGGTGGCGGGACCAGTTTTTCTCCGTTTCACACCATGATGGCCACCTATCACGTGGGGCGCGAAGGGCAGGGCAAGACGGGATGCTCGATCTCGCCGCAGGCGCTGTGGTTTGCGCATACCGCCGGCGCCGCCCGGGCCCTGGGTCTGCAGGGTGTGGTGGGTAACTTGCTGCCCGGCTGCGAAGCTGATTTCGTGCTGATCGATCCCAAGGCCACGCCCCTGCTGGCGCGCCGTGTCGCTCAGGCGCAGAGCCTGGATGAGCTGCTCTTTGCCCTGATCGTTCTGGGCGATGACCGACTGATTGAGCGCACGGTACACGCTGGGGCGCTGAGTGCATCAGCCGGCGGATGAGGTCCCTGCCTACAATGACGTTGCCCCACCCTTGGAAAGACGCGCGATGAGCATCAAGAGCGACAATTGGATACGCCGCATGGCCGAGCAGCAAGGCATGATCGAGCCCTTCGAGCCCAGACAAGTGCGTCAGGCTGAAGGAGGGCGGCGCATCATCAGCTACGGCACCAGCAGTTACGGCTATGACATCCGCTGCGCCCCTGAATTCAAGGTGTTCACCAACATCCATTCCACGGTGGTCGATCCCAAGAATTTCGACGAAAAAAGCTTTGTGGATTTTGAGGGTGAGAGCTGCATCATTCCGCCCAACAGCTTTGCGCTTGCGCGCACCGTTGAGTATTTCCGGATTCCCCGCAATGTCCTGACCATCTGCCTGGGAAAAAGCACCTATGCGCGTTGCGGCATCATCGTCAACGTGACCCCCTTCGAGCCCGAATGGGAGGGCTATGTCACGCTGGAGTTTTCCAACACCACGCCGTTACCGGCGCGCATTTACGCCGGGGAGGGCTGCGCTCAGGTGCTGTTCTTCGAGAGCGACGAGGTCTGCGAGACCTCTTACAAGGACCGTGGCGGCAAGTACCAGGGACAGGTGGGCGTGACCCTGCCCAAGGCTTGATGCATAGACCCGATCGGCCCGCCGCAGGGCAATTGCCTGTCAGATCGACTAGTATTAAACTTCCGTTTTTCATTTTCCGCGGTCCTTTTTGCAAGGCCTTGTCTTGAACGATCCCAAGATTCACTGGCATCAGGCCGATCCATCGCTGCCCCGGCATGTGGCCATCATCATGGATGGCAATGGGCGCTGGGCCCGGCAGCGCGGCTTGCTTCGAAGTTTGGGGCATGACAGCGGCGCTCGGGTTGTGCGCTCGGTTGTCGAACGCTGCGCGGCGCTGGGCATTGGACATCTGACGCTGTTTGCCTTCAGTTCCGAGAATTGGAAGCGTCCCGAGGACGAGGTCTCCAAACTGATGAGCTTGTTTACGCTCTACCTGGAAAAGGAAGTCAGGGAAATGGCGCGCAGCGGAGTGCGTCTGAAGATCATCGGAGATCGTTCCAGGTTTGCGCCCCGACTGCAAGAGCTGATCGCTCAGGCTGAGCGGGACACCGCGCAGAATGATCGTATCGTGCTGCATGTAGCGGCCAATTACGGAGGGCGTTGGGACATGGTCGAGGCGGTGCGTCGCTGGCAGCTGTCCCATCCGGGTCAAACGGCGTCTTCTCTGACCGAGCAGGAACTGGCGCCTTATTTGAGCCTGGCCGATGCGCCCGAGCCCGACTTGCTGATACGCACCGGCGGTGAGTCGCGCATCAGCAATTTTCTGCTGTGGCAGACCGCCTACGCCGAGCTGTATTTTTCAGAGGTGCTCTGGCCGGATTTTTCGGTGCAGGAACTCGACCGCGCTCTGGCATGGTTTGCTGGCAAGGACAGGCGTTTTGGCGCTGTCTCGGGTCTTGTAGCTAGCTAAGTGCGCTCCGGCCCACGCTTGTGGGCGCAAACTTCAAACCAGGCCCTGAAGCCGGGCCAGGTGGCTGGCCTGGGAGCGGCTTTTGACATCCATGCGGCGGAACAGCCGCCACAGATGGACCTTGACGGTGTGTTCGCTGATCTTGAGTTCATCGGCGATATCGCGGTTGCTCATGCCTTTGTCGAGCATGATCAGCAGTTGCTTCTGGCGTTTGGACAGCTTCTGAGGGCTGCCCTCGGCGCCTTGCTCATTGGCACCCAGCAAATCACGCAGTTTGTTGATGATTTGGTTTGCACCCACCGATTTGGGCAGGTAACTTTGAGCGCCCGCCTCCAGGGCCAGGTCTTCATAGTCTTGGGCCGAAGAGGCCGAGAGCACTACCACCGGTACATCGGGCATCTGGGCCTTGAGTTCGCGCACGCCCGAGACCCCATGGGTGTCGGGCAGCTTGAGGTCCAGGCAGATCAGATCAGGCTTGCCGTGCTGCTGGACCGCCGGTGCAACCGCTCCGATCCGATCGAGCTCAATCACCTGCAGTTTGCTGCTGATGCGCCGGATCAGCATGACCAACGACTCCCTGAGCAAGGGGTGGTCATCGATCACGAGGATAGTTGCTTTTTCAATCATTAATTACTCAGAAATATAAATTTGTTAGCTGATTTTAACGATCATTCGCATTCTTCATAAGTCTTTATTCGGGTGTCTGGCCGCTTTATCAAGCGCTTGCGCCACTGAGTTTGAAGTTCCTTCTGCGGCCTGGCGCAAGCTCAGCAGGGCCTGCGCCAACTGGGCGGCATCGCTCGCCGGCTCCAGACGGTCGGCGTGGCTCTCTAAAACCGATGCATCGCCCTGCTTGAGCCTTGCGACCAGCTCCCCGGCTTGCCGCGGCGAGTCAAAGGCCAGGCTCTGCAGCAGCAACTGGCCCTCGCCGTCCAACAGCTTGAAGTAGAACTTGCCATCGTCGTGCCGATACTGCTTGAGGCTTGGCAGGCTGATTTTTGCGTTGCCCGCAGCCGGAGTTGGACGCGCTCCGGCTTGTCGCAGGCTACGCAGTCCCACGGCCTGCCGCAGCTCCTGTATGAAGGGCGTGGCGATTTGGCGGGCCTTGTCGGCACCAGCGCGCAAGATATCTTCAAGACGCCCTGGGTCGGCCATCAGTTGCTCATAGGTCTGGCGCATTGGCGCGATCTCGCCCTCGATGCGTTCGAACAGCAGCTGCTTGGCATCGGCCCAGGCGATGCCTTGCGCGTAGGCCTGCGCCATGGCCCGTGTTTCTTCGGCGCTGGCGAAGGCCCGATAAATTTCGAACAGGGCCGAGCCTTCTGTGGATTTAGGCTCGCCCGGCTTGCGTGAATCGGTCACCATGGCGGCGATCTGCTTTCGCAGCACCTGCGGCGGCGCGAACAAGGCGATGGTGTTGTCGTAGCTTTTGCTCATCTTGCGCCCGTCGAGGCCGGGCAAGGTGGCTACGTTTTCTTCGATCGCAGCCTCAGGCAACACCAGATGGGGTCCGTACAGATGGTTGAAGCTGGCCGCCATGTCGCGCGCCATTTCGATGTGCTGGATCTGGTCGCGACCGACCGGCACCTGATGGGCCCTGAACATCAGGATGTCGGCAGCCATCAGCACCGGGTACATGAAAAGCCCCGCACTCACTTCGTTATCTGAATCTACCCCTGCGGCCAGATTCTTGTCGACCTGTGCCTTGTAGGCATGCGCGCGGTTGAGCAGGCCCTTGCCGGCCATGCAGGTGAGGAACCAGGTGAGTTCGGGGATCTCGGGAATGTCGGATTGGCGATAGAACGTCACTCGGTTCGGGTCGAGCCCGGCCGCCAACCACGTGGCTGCGATCTCCAA
>JBILUT010000030.1:0-8916 GCA_044370875.1 Polaromonas sp.
CCAGGCGCCCTGAAAGGTTTCGCGCGATTTTTCGCGGTTGCCCCAGTACATCAGGGCGGCGCTGGGCCCGCGGATGTAAAGGTCGCCGGGTTCACCGTCGGGCACCGCAGCGCCGTTGTCGCCACGCAGTTCAATCTCGTAGCCGGGCACCGGCCAGCCGGTGGTGCCGTAGCGCACCTGCCCTGGCAAGTTGGACAGGTAGATGTGCAGCATTTCGGTCGAGCCAATGCCGTCGATGATCTCCACTCCGTAGTGCGCGGTAAAGCGTTGGCCCAGTTCGGCGGGCAGCGCCTCGCCGGCCGATGAGCACAGCCGCAGCACCACCTGATGTTTGGCGGGCAGCTTGGGTGAGGCCAGCATGCCTGCAAAGCCGGTGGGCGCGCCAAAGAACACGGTCGGCTTTTGCTCGGTCCAGCGCTTGAACACCGCATCGGGCGTGGGCCGTTCGGCCATCAGCACCACGGTCGCCCCCACGCTCAGGGGGAAGGACAGGGCGTTGCCCAGGCCGTAGGCAAAAAACAGTTTGGCTGCCGAGAAGCAGACATCGCGCTCGGTCAGACCCAGGATGGCCTTGCCATAAAGCTCGGCCGTCCAGTAGGGGTTGGCATGGGTGTGGGTGGTGCCCTTGGGTCGACCCGTCGAGCCCGATGAATACAGCCAGAAGGCCGGGTCGTCGGCGCTGGTGGCGGCGCAGGTGCCCAGGGGCGCGTGCTGGGTCAGCAGAGCGTCTAGCGCAATATCAGGCGCGGCCACCGGGCCTTCGGGTCGTGCCACGATGATCTGGCGCACCTCGTGGCCGCCTTGCGCCAGGGCTTGCCGCAGCACCGGCAGCAGTGGCGCGCCCACCATCACCGCTTGCGAGCGGCTGTGCTGCAGCATGTAGGCGTAGTCGTCCGCCGTGAGCAGTGTGTTCACCGCCACCGGCACCACGCCGGCATACAGTGCGCCGAGAAAACTCACCACCCAGTCGCTGCTGTCGTGCATGAGCAGCAGCACCCGCTCTTCGCGCCGGATGCCCAGGGCCAGCAGGCCAGCGGCCATGCGCCGGACGCCCAGAGACAGATCGCCGTAGCTCAGCGCACCGACGTCGTCGATATAGGCCAGCTTGTCGGGACGGCCGGCATTTTGGTCCAGCAGGTGCTGTGCAAAATTAAAGCGCGGGCCAGGTGCGGGAGGCAGGGCTTGCGCGGGGTGTGTGGGGCTGCCGTTCATGGGTGTCTCCTCGTTCACTGTGTATGGGGCTCGCTGGTGCTTGCGCTGCTGGCGCCGCCTGGTCAGGGGCTTGGGGCGCTTGACGGGGATGCCGGTACCTGCAGCGGCTGCAACACCGCGGTGCTGGCCTGAACGGCAGCGCGGCGGTGGTAGAAGTTGAGCGCCCGCAGCCCGCCCAGTTCTTCGCCGCCACCGGCGCGGCCTGGCCCGCCATGCAGCGACTGCGGCATGACATTGCCATGGCCGGTGTGCAAGCTGCCCACATCAGGGCTGATGATGTGCACGCGGCCGTGGCAGGCGCTCAGGTCCAGCGCCGTGCGGGCCAGGGCCTGGGCGTCATCGCCGTAGACCGAAGCCACCAGCGAGCCTTGGCCGCGGGCGATCAAGTCCAGGGCCTGGCCGTGATCGCGATACGGCACCAGCGTGGCCACCGGGCCAAAGACTTCATGGTCATGAATCAGCCCGGCCGCCTCGCTCGCGGCAGCGTCCTTCAGGCCCAGCAGGGTCGGGCCGACGCAGCAGGCTACCGAAGGATCAGCGTCGACCAGCGGGTGTGCAGCGCCATCGTGCAGCACCTGCGTTTGCGATTGAAGCAGCGCCAGCCCCTCTTGCACCGACTTCAACTGCGCCCGGCTGACCAGCGCTCCCATGCGCACCGATTCATGGCGCGGATTGCCGACAGTGGTTTTGGCCAGTCGTGCGCTGATAGCCTGCGCGATGTCGGCGGCCTGCTCCTGCGGCACCAGCACCCGCCGGATAGCCGTGCATTTTTGGCCCGACTTGACCGTCATCTCGCGGGCCACCTCTTTGACCAGCAGGTCCACCGTCTCGCGGCTTGCGCCAGGCAGCAGCAGCGCCGAGTTCAGGCTGTCGGCCTCGATGTTCACCCGCACCGATCGGCGTGTGACGGCGGCATGCGAGCGAATCAGCGCAGCGGTGTCGGCCGATCCCGTGAAGGACAGCACATCAAAGGGCTGCAACTGCTCAAGCAGGCCCTGCGAAGAGCCACAAACCACCGACAGCGCACCGGCAGGCAGCACGCCGGCATCGACCACGTCTTTGACCATGCGCTGTGTCAGCCAGGCGGTGGCAGTGGCAGGCTTGACGATCACCGGTACCCCTGACAGCAAGGCCGGTGCAGCTTTTTCCCACAGGCCCCAGGCCGGAAAGTTGAAGGCGTTGATGAACAGCGCCACGCCGTGGGTGGGCACCATCACATGCTGCGACTGAAACAGCGGGTCTTTGCCCAGCTTGGCGGCCGGGCCGTCGAGCAGGTGTTGCTCGCCCAGACCTTGCCCCATCTTGGCGTACTGCCCCAGAGTGAACAGGGCGCCATCGATATCAACGGCCGAATCGTTTTTAACGGTGCCGCTGTTGGCCAGGGCGATCTCGTAGTAGGTCTCGCGCTGCGCCTGCATCACCGCAAGCACTTGCGCCAGCAGGTCGGCGCGTTGCCGGTAGCTCAGGGCCCGCAGCGCATGCCCGCCGGTTTGCCGCGCATAGTCAAAGGCTGCGGTCAGGTCCAGGCCGGTGGCGTCCACCCGCACCAGCTCGGTTCCCAGGACCGGGTCGAGCAGCACCGTGCCCGCGCCGGTGCCTGCCTGCCAGCGGCCGGCCATGTAGTTGGAGAGCAGTTCGGTCATGGCAGTTCTTTCGTGTCAGAGAGATGGGTTCGGGACCGCGCAGAGCGCAACGGGCATTGGAGTTAAGGCTGTGCGCGCCCCTGGGTCAGGGGTCGCGCTGTTCAGGCTGTCTGCGCGGTAAATTCAATGCGGCCTTGCGGCAGCAGGTACAGCACCAGAGCGCGGCCGTGGCTCACCGTGGGGCGGTGGGCGCTGCCCGGCGGGCAAACCAGCCAGCCGGCGGCGCGGCCGTCAAAGCGCGCTTGTGGGTCCATGGGCATGATCAGGTCGATCTCACCCAGCGGGTGCACATGGTGCGGTCCGGCGATGTCTTGCATGTCCACCACATCCACCGAGAAGCTGTGCAGGTCGTCGGCCGGCTTGAAGATGCGGCCGTACCTCAGGCCGCCGCCTTCGCGGTTGGCCAACCAGCCCTGAGCCACACCCGCTTCGCAGCTGGCGCGCAGGCGGGCATAGGTCGGGCTTGAGGGCCCATGTTCGGCATTGAGCCAGCGGTCGAGTTCGGCGTCCAGGGGCCGGCCGGCCAACTGGTCGGCGAGGTCGGCGAGGTCTTGTCGAAACTGCTCTGGGGTCATGGGGCCCTCCGGTCGGTGGCGAACTGGTGCGCACAAGCGCTTGCCAAGATTGCCGTTATGAATTATTGTGCGTGCCTGAACGATAAATCTGCACTTTAGCCGTGTCAAGCACTATATTGCAAAAATCAGGGTTAACCCCAGTCTTGTCGCCGTCTACCGAGCCGCAGGCCGAGGGTGGGTCCACATCCGCCGAAAAGAACCCCTTGCTGGTGGCCTTGGGTGAGCGGGTTCGTGCGCTGCGGTCCAGGCGGGGCATGACCCGCAAGGCGCTGTCGCAGGCGGCCGAGGTGTCCGAGCGGCACTTGGCCAACCTCGAATACGGCGAAGGCAATGCATCCATTCTGGTGCTGCAGCAGGTGGCCGCTGCCCTGCAGTCTCCACTGGCCGAATTGATAGGAGATGTGAGCACTTCCTCTCCAGAATGGCTTCTGATTCGGGAGCTGTTGCAGGGACGGGACGACGCCGATCTGCGTCGGGTTCGGCTCGCCATCGGTGATTTGCTGGGCACAGGCGGCGCCCCGCAGGGCAGCCGCTCCTGCATCGCGCTGATCGGTTTGCGTGGGGCCGGCAAGTCCACCCTGGGGCAGCTGCTGGCTGATGACCTGGGCTTTCCGTTCACTGAGCTGAGCCGCTCGATTGAGAAAATTGCTGGCTGCAGCGTCTCTGAAATTCAGGCCCTCTACGGCCAAAACGCGTATCGGCGTTATGAGCGGCGTGCGCTTGAAGAGGTGATCCAGACCCACCCCGAGGCAGTGATTGCCACCCCTGGCGGCTTAGTGTCGGACTTGAGCACCTTCAACCTGATGCTCACCCACTGCACATCGGTGTGGCTGCAGGCCGACCCGCAAGATCACATGAGGCGGGTCATTGACCAGGGCGACATGCGGCCCATGGCCGCCAGCAAAGAGGCGATGGAAGACCTGCGGGGCATTTTGGCTGGTCGTGCGGCCTTTTATTCCAAGGCCCAGATGCGCCTGGACACCAGTGCCCAGCCGCTCGAGCCCACCTTTGTGCTGCTGCGCCAGATGGTGCGCCAGGCGCTGCAGCTGCCCTTGTGAACCTCGGGGCCGAAAATTTTTTGGGTGACATGCATAAAACTGCTTGACAGCAAATATTGCATGCAATATCATGCCTGCCAATGAAGTGTGAATGCACTTTTTTTCAACTTTCAAGCAGGCCCATCACCCCTTCGGAGGAGATCACCATGAACCCCACGCAGTCCAACCCCATCGTTGACTACCAGACCCAGCCCGGCCAGTACCGCCACATCAAGCTGGGCTTTGAAGGCCCGGTGGCCTCGATCAAGATCGACATCGACGAGAACGCAGGTCTGCGGCCGGGCTACAAGCTCAAGCTCAATTCCTATGACCTGGGGGTGGACATTGAGCTCAACGATGCGGTCAACCGCATCCGCTTTGAGCACCCCGAGGTCAAGACCGTGGTGGTGACCAGCGCCAAAGACAAGGTGTTTTGCTCCGGTGCCAACATCTTCATGCTGGGCGTCTCCAGCCACGCCTGGAAGGTCAACTTCTGCAAGTTCACCAACGAAACCCGCAACGGCCTGGAAGATTCCTCACGCTATGAGGGCCTGAAGTTTCTGGCGGCGGTCAATGGTGCCTGCGCCGGTGGTGGCTATGAACTGGCCTTGGCCTGTGATGAGATTTTGCTGGTCGATGACCGCTCCAGCTCGGTCAGCCTGCCCGAGGTGCCCTTGCTGGGCGTGTTGCCGGGCACGGGTGGCCTGACCCGCGTGACCGACAAGCGCCACGTGCGCCACGATCTGGCCGACCTGTTCTGTACCAGCGTGGAAGGCGTGCGCGGGCAGAAGGCCAAAGACTGGCGCCTGGTGGACGACATTGCCAAACCGGCTGTATTTGGCGAGAGGGTGCGCGAGCGCGCGCTGGCCCTGGCGGCCAGCAGCCTGCGCCCTGACCAGGCCCAGCCGGTGATGCTGTCACCCCTGCAGCGCAGCTTTGAAGCCGATGCGCTGCGCTATGCGCATGTCAGCGTGGAGATCGACCGCGCCAAGCGCACCGCCACCTTTGTGATCAAGAGCCCCAGCGGCGCGCAGCCGACCGACATGGCCGCTGCCCAGGCGCTGGGTGACCAGTGGTTCCCGCTGGCGCTGGCGCGTGAACTCGAAGACGCTATCTTGCACATGCGCACCAACGAGCTGGAGATCGGCCTGTGGATCATCAAGACCTCGGGCGATGCGCAGGCGGTGCTGGCCATGGACGCCTTCCTGATGGCCCATCAAGACCATTGGCTGGTCCGTCAGACCATCGGCTACCTGCGCCGCACCCTGAGCCGACTGGATGTGTCCTCGCGCAGCCTGTTTGCCCTGATCGAGCCCGGCTCCTGCTTTGCCGGCAGCTACCTGGAGCTGGCCCTGGCCTGCGACCGCAGCTATATGCTGGCCTTGCCCGACGACGAGGCACAGGCCCCGACCATCACCGTGGGCGAGGCCAACTTCGGCCTTTACCCCATGGCCACCGGCCAGAGCCGTCTGGCCCGCCGCTTCTATGACGAAGCGCCGGCCCTGGATGCGGTGCGCGCCAAGGCCGGTTTGCCGCTCGATGCCGACGCAGCCTTTGCGGTGGGCCTGGTGACCAGCAACCCCGATGACATTGACTGGGCCGATGAGGTTCGCATCGCCATGGAAGAGCGCGTGTCGATGTCGCCCGACTCGCTGACGGGCCTGGAGGCCAACCTGCGTTTTAACGGCCGTGAAAACATGATCACGCGTATTTTTGGCCGCCTGACCGCCTGGCAAAACTGGATCTTCCAGCGCCCCAATGCGGTCGGTGACAAGGGGGCCCTCAAGGTGTATGGCAAGGGCGATAAGGCTCAGTTTGACTGGCACCGGGTTTAAGGTGCCCGGCTCAAGAGTCTCTTACACCAAGCACCCGCCCTCCCTCATCAACACAGATTTGCCCCCTTACCGATTTCAATCACAGGAGCTCCCATGTCTGGCATCAATTACAGCGAGAAGATCCCTAACAACGTTAACCTGAGCGAGGACCGCACGCTGCAGCGCGCGCTTGAGCACTGGCAGCCCAACTACCTCTCCTGGTGGCAGGACATGGGTCCGGACGGCTCGCAAAATTTTGACGTCTACCTGCGCACGGCCGTCAGTGTCGACCCCCAGGGTTGGGCCCAGTTCGGTCATGTGAAGATGCCCGACTATCGCTGGGGCATCTTCCTCAACCCCGGCGAGGCCGATCGCAAAATCCACTTCGGTGACCACAAGGGCGAGTCCGTTTGGCAGGACGTCCCTGGCGAATACCGCGCCAACTTGCGCCGCATCATCGTCACGCAGGGCGACACCGAGCCCGCATCGGTGGAGCAGCAGCGCCATCTGGGCCTGACCGCCCCCAGCCAGTACGACCTGCGCAACCTGTTCCAGGTCAATGTGGAAGAAGGCCGTCACCTGTGGGCCATGGTCTACCTGCTGCACAAGTATTTTGGCCGCGATGGCCGCGAGGAGGCCGAGGCCCTGCTCGAGCGCAGGTCCGGCCAAGAAGACAACCCGCGCATCCTGCAGGCCTTCAACGAGGCCACGCCCGACTGGTTGAGCTTCTTCATGTTCACCTATTTCACCGATCGCGACGGGAAGTTCCAGTTGTGCGCGCTGGCCGAGTCGAGCTTTGATCCGCTGGCCCGCACCACCAAGTTCATGCTGACCGAGGAAGCCCATCACATGTTTGTGGGCGAGTCCGGCGTGGGCCGTGTCATCACCCGCACTGCGCAGATGATGAATGAGCTCAAGACCGACGACGTGGCCAAGCTGCGCGCTGCTGGCGTGATTGATCTGCCCACCATCCAGCGCTACATCAATTTCCACTTCTCGGTCACGATTGACCTGTTCGGCGCCGATGAGTCGAGCAATGCGGCCACCTTCTATTCGACCGGCCTGAAAGGCCGCTACGAAGAGGGCAAGCGCACCGACGACCATGTGCTCAAGGGGCAGACCTACCGGGTGCTCGAGGTCCGCAATGGCCAGCTGGTGGAGAAAGAAGTGCCGATGCTCAACGCTCTCAACGAAGTGCTGCGAGATGACTACATCCGTGATTCCATCGCGGGCATTGAGCGCTGGAACAAGATTCTTGAGAAGGCTGGCATCAGCTTTCGCTTCAAGGCGCCGCACAAGGCGTTTCACCGTAACATCGGCGCGCTTGCCGGCGTGAAGGTCAATCTGGAGGGGCAGGTGATCAGCGAGGCCGAGTGGAAGGCCCGGGTGGACGAGTGGCTGCCCACGGCTGCCGATCGCGCTTTTGTGGCCAGCCTGATGGGCCGCTGTGTCGAGCCGGGCAAGTTTGCCAACTGGATCGCTCCGCCGGTGATCGGTATCAACCGCCAGCCAGTGGATTTTGAATACGTCCGGTTCAACTGAGCCTGTGGCCCCGGCCGCAACCGGGGCGGTCGTTTCACCTTAGAGGTCCAAACCCAGAAAGTCGGATACCCAGATGAATGCCATGACCGAAGCGGCTGTGATTCAACAGCACCTGATCGATCCGGAGATCTGCATCCGATGCAACACCTGCGAAGCCACCTGCCCGGTCGGTGCCATCACGCACGATTCGCGCAACTATGTGGTCGATGCAGACAAGTGCAATCTGTGCATGGCCTGTGTGCCGCCCTGTCCCACGGGCTCGATCGACAACTGGCGGCAGATGCCCCGGGTGCGGGCCTACAGTGTGGAGGAGCAACTGGGCTGGGACAGTCTGCCGGCCGAGTTGCCTGCTCAGGAGCTGGCCGGGTACAGCGAGCCTTCGCCGTCTGCATCTTCAGGCGATGATGCCGCGCCGGCTGAGGCTTCGCTGTCATCGTCAGCCCTTGCTGCCCAGCCTGCTGCCTTCAATTCGGCGCAGTACGGCGCCACGGTGCCGCCCTGGTCGGCCGCGCACGCCTACACCAACCTCTATGGCCCCAAGGCGGCGGTCAAGAGCCTGACGGCCACGGTCACAGGCAATCTGCGGGTGACCGAGGTGGGGCAAAGGCCGGGTCAGCAGGACTACGACACCCATCACATCGTGCTGGACTTTGGCGACATGCCATTTCCGGTTCTGGAGGGGCAGTCGATCGGCATCATTCCTCCGGGCGTGGACGCCAGCGGCCGGCCTCATCACCCGCGACAGTATTCGGTGGCCAGCCCGCGCAATGGCGAGCGTCCCGGGCACAACAACCTGTCGCTGACCGTCAAGCGGGTGCTCGAGGACTATCAGGGTCAGCCGGTACGCGGTGTGGCCTCCAACTTTCTGTGTGATCTTCAGATCGGGCAAACGGTGCAGGTTATCGGGCCTTTTGGCAGCAGCTTCCTCATGCCCAACCATCCGCGCTCGAGCATCGTCATGATCTGCACCGGTACCGGGTCGGCCCCGATGCGGGCCATGACCGAGTGGCGGCGGCGGCTGCGCAGTTCGGGCAAATTCGAGGGCGGCAAGCTCTTGCTCTTTTTCGGTGCGCGCACGCAAGAAGAGCTGCCT
>JBILUT010000023.1:0-9349 GCA_044370875.1 Polaromonas sp.
CATGAAGCCGATCTTGACGCCATGCTCTTTCTCAAACTTTTCCTGGAAACGCTTGCGCATCTCCATCACCGGTGCCATGTTGACCTCGTTGAAGGTGGTCAAGATCGCATTGGTAGCCTGTGACTGCAGCAGGCGCTCGGCAATACGCGCACGCAGCCGGGTCATGGGCACCCGCTGCTCGGGGCGTTGACCCAGATCGACCGAGGGCCCCGCCACCTGCGGCAGCGCTGCCGTGGGCACGCCAGTGGGAATGGGCGATGCAGCCGGGGTCGGCTTGGCCGCCCCAGCGGCCACCGCTGCAATGACATCACCTTTGGTCACACGACCATCACGACCGGTGCCGGACACCGAACCAGGTGGCAGTTGCTGATCGGCCATCAACTTGGCTGCAGCGGGCATGGCCACGCCGGCCATCGAGCCGGTCGCTGCAGCCGGCGCTGCGGCCACCGCGGCTGACGCAGCCGCTGCACCGGCCGGCGCGGGAGCGGCTGCGGGTGCTGCTGCACCGGCTACCGCCGCAGTGTCGATGCGTGCGATCAATTGATTGGCCACCACCGTACCACCGTCACCGACCAGCAGTTCAGTCAGCACGCCAGCGGCCGGAGCAGGCACCTCCATCACCACCTTATCGGTCTCAATGTCGATCAGAATTTCATCGGCGGCTACAGCCTCACCAGCCTTTTTCTTCCACTGCAGCAAGGTGGCCTCGGCCACCGATTCGGACAGTTGCGGAACCTTGACTTCTACGATTGCCATGTTGTTGATCTCTGTGTTGATTGAGCGTGAGCTTGTTCAGAATGGATCCAAGCGGATCACTTGGACAGGACGAAGCCTTTGAGCTTGCCGAAGGCTGCCTCAATCAGGGCTTTCTGTTGATCTTGATGCAGGTGCGAGTAGCCCACTGCGGGCGAGGCCGAGGCCGCACGACCGGCATAGCCCAGACGCTGCCCCTCGAGCATGTTCTCGTGAATGTTGTGCTGAATGAAGAACCAGGCACCCTGGTTTTGCGGTTCGTCCTGACACCACACGATCTCGGTTGCGTTCGGGTACTTTTTGACCTCGGCACCAAACGCCTTGTGCGGGAAGGGATAGAGCTGCTCGATACGCACAATAGCCACATCGTCAGCACCCTTGTCCTCGCGCTTTTTCATCAGGTCGTAGTACACCTTGCCCGAGCACGCAATCACCCGCTTGACCTTATCGGCACGCAGCTCGCGGGTTTCACCAATGACCGTCTGGAAACCACCCTTGGTGAATTCGGTCAGCGGCGAGGTCGCGTCCTTGTTGCGCAGCAAGGACTTGGGGGTAAAGATGATCAGGGGCTTGCGCAGGCTGCGCACCATCTGGCGGCGCAGCACATGGAAGATCTGGCTGGCCGTCGTGGGCTGCACGATCTGCATATTGGTGTCGGCCGCCAGTTGCATGAAGCGCTCGACCCGGGCCGAGCTGTGCTCCGGGCCCTGACCTTCATAACCGTGGGGCAGCATCAGCGTGATGCCATTGACCCGGCCCCACTTGACTTCGCCAGACGCGATGAACTGGTCAATAACCACCTGCGCACCGTTGGCAAAATCACCAAACTGCGCCTCCCAGATCACCAGGGTATTGGGGTCGTTGGAGGCGTAACCGTACTCATAGGCCAGCACCGCCTCTTCAGACAGGATGGAGTCGATGACCACGAAGGGGGCCTGGTTGTCGGCTACGTTCTGCAGCGGCACATAAGTGCCGGTGTCCCACTTTTCTCGGTTCTGGTCGTGAATGACCGCGTGCCGGTGGGTAAAGGTGCCGCGTCCGCTGTCTTCACCGCTGAGCCGCACCGGGAATCCACTGGCCACGAGCGAAGCAAAGGCCATGTGCTCGCCCATGCCCCAATCGACATTGATCTCGCCCCGCCCCATGGCTGCACGGTCATCGTAGACTTTTTTAACCAGTTGGTGCGGCGTGACCGTAGACGGAAAGGTGGTGATCTTCTCGGCCAGTCGCTTCCACTCCGGCAAGGGGATGGCGGTGTCGGCGGCATCGGTCCACTTCTTGCCGAGGAAGGGCGACCAATCCACGGAAAACTTGCTCTTGAAGTTGGTCAGTACCGGATCGGCCGTGTGCCTGCCTGCGTCCAGCGCCGCCCGGTAAGCCTTGACCATGTCGTCGCCCAAAGTCGACCCCAGGCCCTGCGCAGAGAGCTTGTCTGCATAGAGCTTGCGCGTGCCCGGGTGCTGGGCGATCTTCTTGTACATCAACGGTTGGGTCAGACTGGGCGTGTCCTGCTCGTTATGACCGAGCTTGCGGAAGCAGGTGATGTCCACCACCACGTCAGCACTGAAGGTCATGCGATATTCAAGCGCCAGTTGCGCTGCCAGCACCACCGCCTCGGGGTCGTCGCCGTTGACATGCAGCACCGGTGCCTCGACCATCTTGAAGATGTCGGTACAAAACAGGGTTGAACGCAGATCGCGCGGATCAGAAGTGGTAAACCCGATCTGGTTGTTGATGATGATGTGAACCGTACCGCCGGTGGAATAGCCGCGCGTCTGGGCCAGGCACAGGGTTTCCTGATTGACGCCCTGACCGCCCACCGCCGCATCACCGTGCACCAGCACCGGTAGGACCTGCGAACCCTTGGGGTCGCCGCGCCGGTCCATGCGGGCACGCACCGATCCCTCGACCACCGGATTGACGATCTCCAAGTGGGAGGGGTTGAAGGCCAGGCTCAGGTGGACGGGACCGCCAGGGGTCGACACATCCGAGCTGAAGCCCTGGTGATACTTCACGTCACCGGCCGGCAGTTCTTCGGGCGCGGTGTGATCAAACTCGGCAAACAGATCCTTGGGCATCTTGCCCAGCGTGTTGACCAACACATTGAGGCGGCCCCGGTGCGCCATGCCGATGACGATTTCTTGTACCCCCGCAGCACCGGCGCACTGAATGATTTCATCCATGGCTGCAATGAAACTCTCGCCGCCTTCGAGCGAGAAGCGCTTTTGACCGACGTACTTGGTGTGGAGGTAGCGCTCCAGACCTTCAGCCGCCGTCAGCCGATCGAGGATGTGCTTTTTCTTGTCGGCATTGAATGTGGGCTTGCTGCGCAGCGACTCAAGCTTCTGCTGCCACCAACGCTTTTGCGTCATGTCGGTGGTGTACATGTACTCGACGCCCAGGGTGCCGCAATAGGTTTCACGCAGAGCATTCATGAGCTCGCGCAGGCTCATGCGATCCTTGCCGAAAAACGTGTTGCTGATATCAAAAACCGTCTCCTGGTCTGCATCAGAAAAACCATAGAAAGACGGCTCCAGCTCGGGGATGGGCGGTCGCTCGGTGCGCTTGAGTGGATCAAGATCGGCCCAGCGCTGGCCGACATTGCGGTAGGCGGCAATCAGCTGCTGGACGGCGGTGCGCTTGCGCCCCATTTCGGCGTCGGCGCTGGCCATGATGACCCGGGTACCGCCCTGCTTGGCCCGGTCGGCAAACGCATTGACCACCGGCAGGTGCGGCACATCCTTGGCGTCGGTGCCGTCGACGGCCGGCACATGCTGCAGCGCATCGAAATAGCCGCGCCAGTTGTCCGGGACGCTGCCGGGGTTGGAGAGGTAGTTCTCATACATCTCTTCGACATAGGGCGCGTTGCCCCCGAAGAGATAGGTGTTGCCTTGATAGGCGGCGTAGACGGACCGAGACTCGCTCATGATTCGCTGACCTCCGCTTCCCTGCAGGAAGCATTAGCGGGTTAAAAACACCTTCCGCGACACGGCTTAACCGGTTGGCGGATGCGACTGTGGCTTAGGAAGGACCTGTGACAGACGTTGCGCTCCAATTGTAGCGGGCCATGAAGACGACGAACACCCCCGTTCCCGAGCTCAGCCTGAAGACCGCTGCATCCCGACCCGTTCAGCCCGATACCCGCTGCCGGATCTGCTCCAGCGCAGAGGGGTCGTCCAAGGTGGTCAAGTCGCCGGGGTCGCGCCCTTCGCACACCGCCTGGATGGCGCGCCGCAGCAGCTTGCCGCTGCGGGTCTTGGGCAGGATGGTGACAAAACGCACCCGTGCTGGCCGAGCGACGGCGCCCAGGTCACCATCGACGCGCTTCATGATTTCTCCTTCGATCCGCATGGAGGCCTGCGCATCGCCCACCACGCTTGGGTCCTTGAGCACCGCGAAGGCCATGGCCACCTGTCCCTTGAGTTGATCAGCCACACCCACCACCGCCACCTCTGCGACCAAGGGATGGCCGGAAATGCTCTCCTCAATCTCGCGAGTACCCAGCCGGTGCCCGGCCACATTGATCACATCATCGGTACGCCCCAAGATGAAAAAGTAACCGTCAGCATCGCGAATGCCCCAATCGAAAGTGCTGTAGACCATCTTGCCAGGCACGCTCTGCCAGTAGGTCTTGACGTACCGGTCATCGTCACGCCAGACCGTCTGCATAAAGCCCGGCGGGGTTGGGCCCTCGATGCAGACCACCCCTTTCTGGTTGGGCTCGGAGAGTTCCTCACCGGTGGCCTCATGCAAGAGCTTGACCTTGTAGCCGTACATCGGAATGCCCGGACTGCCAAATCGCGGCTGCATGCGCTCAACTGAATTGGCCAGCGTGAGAATCGGCCAACCGCTCTCGGTTTGCCAGTAGTTGTCGATGATGGGTACACCCAGCCCCTCGCTGATCCATCGAGCCGTCGGCTCATCGAGCGGCTCGCCGGCCAGGAACAAGGCGCGCAAGGAACTGAGGTCATGCTTCTTAAGCAGGGCCGGGTCCTGCTTCTTGAGCACGCGCACGGCAGTGGGCGCACTGAACATCCCGGTGACCTTGTATTTTTCGACCAGACTCCACCAGATCGCCCCATTGGGCTGCCCGTCCATGCCCTGCGTTGGCAAGCCCTCGTACATGATGGTGGCCATGCCCGCAATCAGCGGGCCGTAGATGATGTAGCTGTGTCCGACCACCCAGCCGATATCGCTGGTCGAGAAGAAGGTTTCGCCGGCGCGGCCGTCAAAAATGTGCTTCATCGAAGCCGCAAGCGCCACCGCATACCCGCCGGTGTCGCGCTGCACGCCCTTGGGTCGGCCGGTGGTGCCGCTGGTGTAGATGGTGTAGCTGATGTCGGTGCTGTCCATCGACTCGCAGGCCACACGTGCTTGCAGATGCTGCTGCCGCAGGTCGGCCCAAAGATGGTCACGTCCAGCCACCAGCGGCATCGGCGCCAAACCGCGGTCAGCCAGCACCACAGCCGAGGGCTTGTGACTCGACAAACGGATGGCTTCATCGAGCAAGGGCTTGTAGGCAATCGCCTTGCCGCCCCGCGATCCGCCGTCAGCGCTGACGATCACTTTGGGCTCGGCATCTTCGATGCGAGAGGCCAGCGAGCCGCTGGCAAAACCGCCAAACACCACGCAATGAATGGCACCGATACGGGCGCAGGCCAGCATCGCAAAGGCAGCCTCGGCAATCATCGGCATATAAATGAGGACCCGATCCCCTTTGACCACCCCCAATGCCTGCAGCGCCGCCGCCATGCGCTGGACCTCTTCGTGCAACTGCGCAAAGGTGTACACCTTCTCGCTGCCCGTCTCCGTGGACACCGCAATCAGTGCGGGCTGATGGGCCCTGGACTGCATATGGCGATCGACCGCGTTGTGACATAAATTCAGGCGCCCCCCTTCAAACCACTTGGCAAAGGGCGGCCGGTCCCAATTACAAACCCGCTGGGGCGGAGCAAACCAGTCGATGAGTCGGGCCTGCTCGGCCCAGAAGGTGTCGGGCTGATCAATCGACTGCCGATGAAACTGGGCATAAGTGATTGGACTGGAAGCTGTTTGCATGGTGAGGCTCCGCGATGAAATCAAACCGATTCAGATCTTGACGACGATTCGGCCTCGCACCTGCCCCTGCATCAGGGCATGGGCATGATCGACCGCCTGCTCAAGGGAAATTTCTGTAACCATGGTCTCCAGAAGGGCCAGATCCAGGTCGTGGGCCAGGCGCTGCCAGGCCTGCTGCCTCAGCGCCAACGGCGCCATGACACTGTCAATACCCAGCAGGCTAACCCCGCGAAGGATGAACGGCATGACCGTCGCCGGCAGATCGGCACCTTGAGCCAATCCACAAGCAGCCACTGCGCCGCCATAGCGGGTCTGCGCACAAGCATTGGCCAGCGTGTGCGAGCCCACTGCATCAACCACCGCCGCCCAGCGCTCTTTTTGAAGCGGCTTGCCGGGGGACGACAAACTGGCCCGGTCGATGACGCTGCTGGCACCCAATTGATGCAGATAGTCCTGCTCATGGGCCTTGCCCGTGGCGGCGACCACGGTGTGCCCGAGCTTGGCGAGCAAGGCCACCGCCAAGCTACCCACACCGCCGGTGGCGCCGGTCACCAGAACCTCGCCATCACCGGGGCGCAAGCCGTGCTTTTCCAGGGCCATGATGCAGAGCATGGCGGTGTAGCCAGCCGTCCCGATAGCCATCGCCTGACGCGTGCTCAGCCCCGCCGGAAGCCGGACCAACCATGGCCCTTGCAAGCTTGCCCGCTCGGCCATCAGGCCCCAGCGGGTCTCGCCCAGGCCCCAGCCGTTATGAATGAAGTGATCGCCAGCCTGCCAATCCGAATGCGTTGATGACAGCACCACGCCGGCGCCATCAATGCCGGCAACCATCGGCCAGGTCCGGACCACCGGGCTGCGATCGGTCAACGCCAGGCCGTCTTTGAAATTAAGCGTGGAATATTCGACCCGGACCTGTACATCACCAGGCGGCAACTGGGCCTCGTCGAGCTGGATCACCCGGGCGGAGAAGGCATCCGCCTGTTTGTTCAACTGCAAAGCCTGGAACATGGCCTGTCTCCCCCCGCTCAAGCGGATGCCTGTGATCTATGAGTGTGAACCGGCCGAATTATCAGGAAAGGTCTTGCAGCAATCTGACGAACCGGCGCACAAATGCTAACGCCCGCCAGTGACATCCATCAAGGCCATGGTGGTGTAGCTGGCGGCATCAGAAAGAAGCCAGACCACGGCCTGCGCCACCTCCTCGGCCTGCCCACCTCGCTGCATCGGCACCTGGTGCGCCAGATCACGCACCCGGTCAGGCAGGCCGCCCGATGCGTGGATTTCGGTCTCAATCAAACCAGGCCGAACCGCATTGACCCGGATGCCTTCAGCGCCGACCTCCTTGGCCAGTCCGATGGTCATGGTGTCAATCGCTCCCTTGGCCGCCGCGTAATCGAGGTACTGAGCCGGCGATCCAAGTCGGGCAGCAGCGCTGGAGATGTTGACGATGCTGCCGCCTTGCCCACCATGACGGGTACTCATTCGTCGCACCGCCTCGCGCGCACACAAGAGGCTGCCGAGCACGTTGATGTCAAACATGCGCCGCCAGCGGGCCCAGCTCATCTGGTCAAGACGAGCAGCCACATCGACCACACCCGCGTTGTTGACCAACCCGGAAAGTCGCCCCCACTGCCGGTCGATCTGCTCAAAAAGAGCGAGAACCTGAGCCTCGTCGGCGACATCGGCGCGCAGGGCCATCGCACGCCCGCCCTCGGTCACGATCCGGTCGACCACCGCCTGCGCCTCATCGCCGCGAGCGCTGTAGTTGACCACCACAGCCCATCCCTGCCGGGCCGCGAGGACGGCGGTCGCAGCCCCAATACCCCGGCTGCCACCGGTCACCAGCAACACTTTGTTCATGGAAAGCCTCCAGATATGCCGAATAATCGAACCTTGACCCTGATGAATAGCCCCACTTAACGCCTTCAGAAGTCATGTCTTCTGAACCACCGGTGATTATTTCCGATGAGTGATCTCGATCGAGCGCGCGCCCTGTTCTTCGAAGGCATCGAATTTTTCGAGAGCGGTAAATTTGAAGCGGCGCGCGATCGTTTCGAGGCCGCACTCCGACTGGCGCCAGGTCGGCCTTCGGTACTGGGCAATCTGGGCATCACGCACATGCAACTGGGGCAATGGCAGCAAGCGGTACAAGCGCTTGAGCAGAGCCTGGCCGGCGAGCCCGAACACGCCGAACACTGGGTGGCACTGGCCCTTTCACGACAGCGACTGGGCCTGCTGCCGCAGGCTCTGCAAGCCTTTGAACGCGTTCTGGCCCTCAATCCCGAACACGGCACCGCCTGGGGCGAGAGCGGCTGCGTGCTGCGGGAGATGAACCAGACAGAGCGGGCCGCCCGGCATCTGGAGCGCGCTGTGGCCCTGGTCCCAGACCACCCCCTCTACAGCTACTACCTGAGCGCACTGCGCGGTCAGGCTGGGCCGGCACAACCACCGCGGGCTTATGTGGAGGCTCTTTTCGATCAGTACGCCGAAGACTTCGAGGCCCATCTGGTGGAATCGCTGCAGTACCGCGGTCACAGCCACCTGATCGAGCACATGCCCGGTCAACCCAACTCGCGCTTCGGCCGGGTGCTCGATCTGGGCTGCGGTACGGGCCTGAGTGCGCCGCTGATCAGGCCTCGCGCCGACCATCTCTGCGGTATCGATTTGGCTGCCGGCATGATTGAGCAAGCTCGCCGGACGGGCCTGTACGACCAGCTCGAGCAGGCCGATGTCCATGAATTTCTTGCAGGATGCCCCACCCGCTGGGACCTGGTGCTGGCGACCGATGTATTCATCTACTTAGGCGACCTCAAGCCGCTGTTCGCTCATCTGGAACAACGCCTGGCACCGGGGGGGACACTGGCCTTTACCGCCGAACTCGATGAAGACCCTGGATCTTTAAGCCGTCCGCGCCTGATGCCCAGCCTGCGTTATGCCCACCCACTGAGCTATTTGCAGGGTCTGGCTCAACAACATGGGCTGCAATGGATTTCGCACCATCTGGCTCCGCTGCGGCTCGATCAAGGCCAGCCTCTGACGGCCCTGTACGCCTACCTGTGCAAGGCCTGAGGCCAGCGATGAGGGTTGTCGCTCACTCGTGCTGCTCGTGGGCCACTGCGCCTGGATCCTGCTTTACACCGGTCGCCTGCTCGCGGGCCCAGGATCGCAAGATGCGTTTTTCCTGAAAATTGAGGCTTCGGCCGAGGGTGTTCTTGGCCCGCAGCAGCAGTTCGCGATCGACCTCGGGCGGCAGACCCCGCTGCCCTGGCAGCTCCTCCCGCAAGGTGTCCTGATCATCGGCCACCAGATCCTCCCACCAGGAGCGGACGACGTCCCTGAGCGAGGCATCGAGCTCGTCGCTGACCGAGTCCTCTTGAGCCACCGCGGGACGACCCGACAGCGCCTGAGCACACTCGGCGGCGCGAACCAGAATTCGCCGGTCGGCCTCACGGAGCAGTCGCGCCCAACCAGGATCTTGATTCATCAGCCTTGACATTGACTGGGCGCGTTCGTCCGCCAGCAGATACACTGATACGCC
>JBILUT010000024.1:0-9309 GCA_044370875.1 Polaromonas sp.
TGCACCGCTGACCGAGCCGGTCTCCGCCAAAGCCAGGAAAAGACGCATTTGCCGAAAGCTGACATTCATAGATAAAAGTCTATGCTAATGACGTTAAATATCGATTTTACAGATAGACGTGTACGGCGTAGCATGCCTTTTTTAGGTCTGCCCTCATGAATACGTTCCTCGATCCGGCGATTCTTTTTTTCGCCTTTGGCCTGCTCGCCGGCGCGGTGCGATCCAATCTGGAAATTCCGGCACCGATTTCGCGTTTTCTGTCGCTGTATCTGCTGATGGCGCTGGGCCTCAAGGGCGGCTTTGCGCTGGCGCAGTCCGGTATCACCGTGCAGGTGGCCAGCGGCCTGGGCTGCGCCCTTATCCTGGCGCTGGTTGTGCCTTTGCTGGCGTTACAAGTCCTGCGGCGTTGGGTTGGACCTTACGATGCGGCGGCCCTGGCCGCTACTTATGGGTCGGTCAGTGCGGTGACTTTTGTGACGGCGGTGCAGTTTCTTGAGACGCGCGATATCGCGTACGGCGGGCATATGGCGGCGGCCATGGCTCTGATGGAGTCGCCGGCCATCATTTTGGCGGTGGTGTTTGCCAATACCTTGCGGCAGCGGGAGGCGGTCGCAGCCGCTGCGGCGGGCCTGGCCTCTGGCGGCCAGGCAGTTTCGGCTCCAGGCTTGTCTTTGCGCAAGATCTTGCACGAATCGTTCACCGACGGTGCGCAGCTGCTGCTGCTGGGCTCTATGCTGGTAGGGCTGCTCACGGGCGAGTCGGGTCGGCAAGCCATGCAACCGTTTTCGGGCGATCTGTTTAAGGGGATGCTGGCTTTTTTTCTGCTGGACATGGGGCTGCTGGCTGCGCGCAACCTGTCGCAGGTGCGGGGGCAGTCGCCGTGGCTGCTGGCTTATGCCTTGATGGCGCCCCCGGTGCACGCCACGCTGGCCCTGGGGCTGGGCCTGTTGTTCGGATTGCCTCTGGGCGACACCATTTTGTTGATGGTGCTGGCTGCTAGCGCCTCTTACATCGCGGTGCCCGCGGTGCTGCGCCATGCGATCCCGCAGGCCAACCCTTCGCTGTATTTCGGGCTCTCGCTGGGCTTGACCTTTCCCTTGAACATCCTCCTGGGCATTCCGGTCTATGCGGCCGTGGCGGCCTGGGCCTTGGGCTGAGCCGACAAGTCTGTCGAAACGAACAGTTTTTAAATTTCTTGTAGAAAAAAGGCAAGGTAGTTAGCATTTGCAACATTCGTTGACAGTTTTCGGGTCGTCCCGCTTCAACCTTGTTGCCATGCTTCCCTCGCCGGGTTTCCGGTGCCGCCAATCCTGACGCGTTCGCACCCCAACGCTCCGCCCGTCGGCCCAGCTACTTGCTCGGGGTTGCCAGCTTTTTGCTGCTGTGCGTGGCCGCTCTGTCGGCGGCGCAGGCGGAGCTGCTGCGGGGCCAGGTGATCGCGGTGTCTGATGGCGACACGGTGACCCTGCTCGATGGTGACCAGATCCGCCACAAGATTCGCCTGGCAGGCATCGATGCACCGGAGTCTCGCCAGCCTTATGGGCAGTGGGCCCGCCGCTCGCTCAGCGAAATGGTTGAAGGTCAGTGGGTGCAGGTGCATTACGACAAGAGCGACCGATACGGCCGACTGGTGGGCAAGATCGAACTCGATGGCCGGGACATCAATCTGGAGCAGTTGCGCCGAGGGCTGGCCTGGCATTACAAGCAATACCAGAATGAGCAGAGCGTCTCGGACCGACAGATCTATGCGCAGACCGAGGCGCAGGCGCAGAAGGCTCAGCGCGGATTGTGGCGGGACTCGCAACCGCAAGCGCCCTGGGACTATCGCGCAGCTCTGCGTCAGGCCGAGTCCAATTGAGACTGGCCGCGCCTCGGCCCTTGGCCAAGCGCCGTTAGGGCCCCGATTGGGCTGCGGGGTGCTCGGGCAGGGCGGCTGAAACATGGCGCCCGATTTCGGGCCAGCGGCGGTGCAGCCAGAGCCAAGACCCCAGGCCCACCATTAACAGGGTCAGGCAGGTCAGGGCGAGAGCTACCGTCGAATGCATGACCAGCGGTGCTATTGCGCCGGCCACGATGCCATTGGCCAGTGCACCGATTACGGCCTGCAGCGATGAAGCCATGCCGCGACGCTCCGGATGCAGGTCCAGCACCAGCAAGGTCACCACGGGCACCACCAGGGCCCAACCGAATGAAAAGACCGCAATCGGGATGAGGGCCCAGCCCACATGGGCTGGCCAGAACCAGTTGGCCACCAGATTGACCAGCGCGCTCAGCAGCATGATCACAAAGCCGTGGCGGATCTGCCGTTTGGGCGCCCACCGGCCCGCCTGCCGCCCGCTTAGCCAGGCGCCCAGCATGATGCCCGCAATATTGAGTAGGAACAGCCAGAAGAACTGCTCGGGCCGCAGCCCTAGCAGTTCGCCCAAAAAGGCTGGTGCCGACAGCACGTAGAGAAACATGCCGTTGAAGGGGATGCCACTGGCCAGGCACAACAGCACAAACCGAGGGCTGGAGGCCAGTTGCCAATAGCCGCGCATCAGATGGCCCACTTCGAAGGGCTGCCGCGCTTGAACAGGCAGGGTCTCGGGCAGCCATCGCTGAGTCACCGCGAACAGCGCCAGGCCCAGCGCGGTCAGCAGCCAGAAGATGCTGTGCCAGCCCATGTTCACAAAAAGCCATCCCCCGATGATGGGAGCAATGGCTGGTGCGATGCCGAAATACAAAGTCACCTGACTCATGACTCTTTGGGCTTGAGCTGGGGGGAACATATCGCGAATGATGGCTCGTGAGACCACCACGCCAGCGCCGGTGCTCATGCCCTGCAAGGCGCGGAAAAACACCAGAGTGCCAATGCTCTCGCTGAGGGCGCAGCCGAGCGAGGCGACCGTGAACAGGGCGGTACCGGCCTGAATCACTGGCTTGCGTCCGATGCTGTCGGAGAGGGCGCCGTGGAACAGGTTCATCAGCGCATAGCCGAACAAATAGCTCGACAGCGTTTGCTGCATCTGCACCGGACTGGCTTGCAGGGTTTGGGCGATACCTGAAAACGCAGGCAGGTAGGTGTCCACCGCAAACGGGGCCAACATGCTCAGCAGCGCCAGCAGGAAGGCTAGCGCCCACGCGGGTGCCCGCCACAGTCCGGCGGCCTGCGGATTCACCGGCCTTGCAGGGCCAGGGCCTGCTCGTAGAGCGCATTGCGCGGCGCGCCGGTGATCTCGGCGGCCAGACGCACGGCGGTTTTCAGGGGCAGCTCGGCCAGCAGCAGGGTGAGCACCCGCTGTGCATCCGCCTGGCCGCTTTCGCTGGCCTCGGTAGCCGGATGCACCACCAACACAAATTCCCCGCGTTGCCGGTTGGCGTCCTCCAGCAGCCAGGCAGGCAGATCAGCGGCGGAGAGGGTGGCGATGTCCTCAAATTGCTTGGTGAGCTCGCGTCCAAGGGTCACCTTCCGGTCGCCTAAAACCGAAAGCGCCCGGGCCAGGGCTTCGATGCGGTGCGGCGCCTCCATCAAAACCACGGCTGCTTTTTGTTGGGCCAGCGCTTGGCAGGCGTTCTCGCGCTCGGCGGCCCGGGTGGGCATGAAGCCGGCAAACACCACCGGGGTCTGACCGCTCAGGCCAGAGACACTCAGTAAAGTTGTCACACTGCTCGCGCCAGGAATTGGAATGACAGCTGCCCCAGCCGCACGGGCTGCAGCCACCAGACGGGCGCCGGGGTCGCTGATGCCCGGTGTGCCTGCGTCACTGACATAGGCCACCCGCTTGCCGCTGTGCAATTGCTCGATGATCGGTGCCGCTGACTGGCTTTCATTGTGTTCGTGGACGGCCATCAGGGGCTTGTCCAGCCCGTATTGCCGCAGCAGGCTGCCGGTGTGGCGCGTGTCTTCGCAGGCAATCAGATCGACCAAACCCAGAACGTGAAGCGCGCGCAGGCTGATGTCGGCGAGGTTGCCGATGGGGGTGGCAACCACGTACAGTGCGCCAGCGCGGTGGTGTTGCGGGCCGACGGCCTGGGCCGCTGCCTCGCGCGCCAGATCGTAGGAGGAGGTTTTCAATGGAGAGATCCGAAAGGGTGTCCGGCGGGCCGAGCCGGGGCGCTGGTTCGGACCGCACGCGACAGGTTACCACCAAGGGTCGTGGTGACCAGGCCGAGGCCTTGGCCCGCGAGCATTTGCAGCGCAGCGGCTTATCTTGCGTGCAGACCAATTTCCGCACACCGGGACGCGGTGGTGGCGAGATTGACCTGATCATGCGTGAGCCGGACGGAACGCTGGTTTTTGTGGAGGTGCGTCAGAGGAGCCGGGTTGACTATGGCGGTGCAGCCGCGAGCATCGGCAGTATCAAGCGGGCTCGCATCATCCTGGCCGCCCGGCACTACCTGATGCGACTGCGCAGCCTGCCGCCCTGTCGTTTCGATGTCGTGCTGGTGCAAGGGGATTTGGCTGACCGGGCGCAAATCACCTGGCTAAAGGCCGCATTTGATGCGTGCTGAGGCCGACCCGCTATCATTGCCGGTCATGATCGAGCAACGCATAGAGCAGCAGTTCATTGACAGCGCTGACCTCAAGTACCACGCGGCCCAATTGCTGTCCAAGCCGATCGCCGCAGCCGTGCAGGCCATTCTGGCCAGCGTCACGAGCGGGGGCAAGGTGCTCGCTTGTGGCAATGGTGGCTCGGCGGCAGATGCGCAGCACTTTGCCGCTGAATTTGTGGGCCGTTACGAGCGCGAGCGCCCGGAATTAGCGGCTATTGCCCTCACCACGGACAGCTCCATTCTCACGGCCATCGCCAATGACTACGATTACAAAGCTGTTTTTGCCAAGCAGGTGCGCGCACTCGGTGGTGCCGGCGATGTGTTGCTGGCGATCAGCACCAGCGGTAATTCGGCCAATGTGCTGGCCGCCATAGAAGCAGCGCATGAGCGTGAGATGGTTGTGGTGGCTCTGACGGGTAAGGGCGGGGGTACCATGGCCCAGGTGCTGCGCGAGACGGATGTACACATCAGCGTGCCCCATGACCGGACCGCCCGCATTCAGGAGGTGCACCTGCTGGCCCTACACTGCATCTGCGACGGCGTGGATGCCCAACTTCTTGGTGATCAGGAGACGACGCAATGAATGTGACTCGCTACACAACCGTGACCCTGGCCCTGGCCGCCTCTGCCCTGCTTTCGGGTTGTGCCCCGCTGATTATTGGCGGTGCTGCCGGCACCGTGCTGGTGGCCTCTGACCGTCGCACGGCGGGTACCCAACTGGAAGATGAAACCATCGAGCTGCGGTCGCAGTCGGCTATCCGTGAACAGCTGGGCACGCGCGTACGCGCCAGCGTCACCAGCTACAACCGGGTTGCTCTGATCACCGGCGAGGTCGGCAATGCGGCCGACAAGCAGGCGGTCGAGCGCATCGTGGCCGGCGTTCAAAATGTGCGATCGGTGGTCAATGAGACGGTGGTGCTGACCACGCCCTCTTTGTGGGACCGATCTAACGACGCGATCCTCACGGGCAAGGTCAAGGCCGCTTTTATTGATGCCAAGGTGCCGGTGCTGGCGGTCAAGGTCACCACCGAGCGCGGGGTGGTTTATCTGCTGGGACGGGTCACCGCCGAAGAGGCGACGCGGGCCACTGAAGCTGCACGATCCATTTCGGGGGTGCAGCGGGTGGTGCGGCTGCTTGAGGTGATCAGCCAGCAGGAAGTGGACCGCCTGCAAGGGGCGCCCAAGTCCTGAGAGCCGCCGCATCGGGGTTTTGAGCGCCACGCCCCGGTGCGCAAGAGATTTAGCGCAGCCGCTTGATCAAGCTCGAGGTGTCCCAGCGTCGGCCGCCCATGGCTTGTACATCGGCGTAGAACTGATCCACCAAGGCAGTCACCGGCAGCCGCGCCCCGTTGCGCTGGGCCTCGGCCATCACCAGCCCGAGGTCCTTGCGCATCCAGTCGACTGCAAAGCCGAATTCGAACTGGTCGCGCACCATGGTCTTGCCCCGGTTGTCCATCTGCCAGCTTTGGGCGGCCCCTTTGCCGATCACCTCGAGCACCAAATCCATGTCCAGTTGGGCCTTCTGGCCAAAGGCGATGGCTTCGCTCAGACCCTGCACAAGACCCGCGATACAAATTTGGTTGACCATCTTGGTCAACTGACCCGAGCCGCAGGGCCCCATCAGGGTGAAGGCCTTGGCAAAAGCCAACCCCACCGGCCGAACCCGATCGAAGACCTCGGGTTGCCCGCCGCACATCACAGTGAGTTGGCCGTTCTGCGCACCGGCCTGGCCGCCCGAGACTGGCGCATCGATGAAGTTCAGCCCCTGCTTGCGGGCCACCGCGTCCAGTTCGCGGGCGACCTGGGCCGAGGCCGTGGTGTGATCGACCAGGCAAGCGCCCGATCGCAGACCCGCTAGCGCCCCGTGTTCCCCGAGCACTACGGAACGAAGGTCGTCGTCGTTGCCGACGCAGCAAAACACGATATCCGCTCCTTGCGCGGCCTCTCGCGGGCTGTTTGCCCATTGGCCGCCGAATTCGGCCACCCAGGCTTGCGCTTTGGGCGTGGTGCGGTTGTAGACCGTGACCGAGTGGCCGGCGCGCGCCAGGTGGCCAGCCATCGGATAACCCATGACCCCCAGCCCTAGAAAGGCCACTCGTTGAGGGGCGAGGGCTGCGTAATCGCGAGGGTTGATCGATGCGGTGCTCATGCAAGTTCTCCTTGGGTCGATGGCCGCCGTCGTAGCGACCTTTTAAGGGGGCATATTGTCCGGATTTCGCGCCAGTCGCCGGGCTTGCTCGGCAATGACCAAGCGCTGACCCACGGATTGGGCCAGGCTTTGATCGAGCGTCTGCATGCCCTGGGCAGCGCCAGTTTGCATGAGCGAATACAACTGCGCCACCTTGTTTTCGCGGATCAGATTGCGTGCGGCTGCAGTGGCCACCAGCACCTCGTAGGCCGCGATCCGCCCCGATTCGCGTCCCGGGCACAGCACTTGGGAGACGACGGCCAGCAACGATTCGCTGAGCATGGTGCGAACCACCGGCTTGTCCTCGCCGGGGAACACATCGATCAGCCGGTCGATGCTGCGGGCAGCGCCGGCAGTGTGCAGGGTGGCCAGCACCAGATGGCCGGTTTCCGCGGCGGTCAGTGCCAGCCGCACGGTATCTAGATCACGCAGCTCGCCGACCATGATGACATCGGGGTCCTCGCGCAGGGCCGAGCGCAGCCCCTGGCTGAAGTCGGCCGCGTGGGTGCCGATCTGCCGCTGATGCACCATCCCCTCGTGGGCCGGGTGCAGAAATTCGATCGGGTCTTCAAGGGTGATCAGGTGGCAGGGCCGCGTCTGAAGGCGATGCTGCATCAGAGCCGCCAGCGTGCTTGATTTGCCCGAGCCAGTCGGTCCGGTGACCAGCAGCAGTCCCGCTGGTCTGAGCACCAGATCGGCCATCACGGCGGGGACCCGCAGGTCTTGCAGCTTCGGTATCCGTGCCGGGATGTGACGCAGGGCCAGGGCCGGCCCGCCGTGGTGGCGGAAGGCGTTGAAGCGAAAGCGACCCAGCCCCTCTGGCTCGATGACGCCGTCCACATCGGCCGAACGGGACCACTGCTGGCGTTGCGGCTCGGTCATCAGCGCCTCGGCCGCCGCTTCGATCTGATCGGCGCTCAGGGCTGCATCGCGCTGGCTGTACAAGCGGCCGTGGACCCGCAACACGGGCGGCAGACCGCTGGAGAGGTGGATGTCGGAGGCCTGTCGTTCGACGGCCAGGTTTAGCCATTCGTGCAAGCTCATGGATCGCCTCGCGTTAAAGTGCGGATATGGGAGCTATCTCAACCCAGCTTGAAGAAGTGCGCAAGCGCATTGACAAAGCTTGCAAGGATGCGGGGCGTCAAAGCGGCTGTGTAACTTTGTTGGCGGTGTCCAAGACCTTTGGCCCCGAGGCGGTGGTCGAGGCGGTGCAGGCTGGGCAGCGTGATTTCGGCGAGAACTATGTGCAGGAGGCCCTGGGCAAGATCAACGCCTTGCGGCTTTGGGGGGCCGGCCAGGCCCAGCCCCCCCAATTGCGGTGGCATTGCATCGGCCCGCTTCAGAGCAACAAGGCCCGGCAGGTGGCCGAGAACTTTGACTGGGTGCACAGCATCGACAGGCTCAAGATCGCGCAGCGCCTCTCGGACTGCAGACCGAGCGATTTGCCGCCGCTTCAGGTGTGTCTGCAGGTGAATATAGACGCCGGCCCCACCAAGTCGGGTGTGCAGCCGCAGCAAGCTCTGGCCTTGGCCCAGGCGGTGCAGCAACTGCCGCGCCTGGTCTTGCGCGGACTGATGACGATTCCTGAGCCGGCGGCTGATTTTTCCTCCGCGTTGCGGGTACACCAGCTTGCGCGGGCCTTGCTGGACCAGCTCAATGCTTCAGGACTCCTGATCCGGCCGCTTGACACCCTGTCCATGGGCATGAGCGCTGATCTGGAGGCGGCTGTGGCCGCTGGCAGCACCTTGGTGCGGGCGGGCACCGCCGTCTTTGGTCGTCGCGCCCCGGCCTGAGCGCTGTCCGCGCCGGTCGGCAGCCCGTGCGAAAATTGCCGGATGAATGCTCCCGACCGGCTTGAATCACAGGCGCAGCCCCTGGCCGCGCTGATGCAAGGCCTTGGCCGGCAGGCCAAGGCTGCATCGGCGGCAATGGCGCGCGCCTCGGCCGAACAGAAGAGCCGGGCCTTGCGTATCTTGGCGACTGGCCTGCGCGAACAGGCGCAGCCCCTGATGGCCGCCAACGCCCTGGACTTGGAGCGCGCGAGCGCCGCCGGCCTGAGCAGGCCGATGCTCGATCGACTCAAGCTCAGCCCCCGCATCCTCGAGACGGTGGCGCTGGGCTGCGAGCAACTGGCTGCCATGCCTGACGTCATCGGCGAAATCATAGGCATGAAGCAGCAGCCCAGCGGCATTCGGGTCGGTCAGATGCGGGTGCCCCTGGGGGTCTTCGGCATGATCTACGAGAGCCGGCCGAACGTGACGATTGAGGCAGCCTCTCTGGCCATCAAGAGCGGTAACGCTTGCATCTTGCGTGGCGGCTCTGAAGCCATCGATTCAAACACCGCCCTGGCGGCCCTGGTTCAGGCGGCTTTGCGTCAGGCGGGCTTGCCCCAGGAGGCGGTGCAGTTGGTTCCCACCACGGATCGCGAGGCGGTGGGTCTGCTCATTGCGATGCCCGATTTTGTCGATGTCATCATTCCGCGCGGCGGGAAGGGCTTGATCGAGAGAATCAGCCAGCAAGCCCGGGTGCCGGTGATCAAGCATCTTGACGGTAACTGCCATGTGTACGTCGATGCGCCTTGTGATCTT
>JBILUT010000025.1:0-9187 GCA_044370875.1 Polaromonas sp.
TGTTGTGGGGGCTCACCCGCCGTTATCGGCGAGAGTTGCTGGCGCGCGATGGCTTCCTGCTGGTCAATCTGGTCTGGCTGGTGTTGCCCGCGTATTCGGCCCTTCCCTTGATGTACAGCGTGCCGGATATCACCTGGACCAAGGCTTATTTCGAGGCCATGAGCGCCTTGACCGCCACCGGGGCGACCGCCCTCTCCGGGCTGGATGCCCTGCCGGTGTCGGTCAATGTCTGGCGTTGCTTCTTGCAACTCATTGGCGGGCTGGGCATCATGCTGCTGGTGGTGGCGGTGCTGCCTCTGCTTGGGCTCGGCGGCATGCAGCTCTACCGCGCCGAGACGCCCGGCCCCATGAAAGACACCAAGTTCACGCCGCGTATCGCAGAGACCGCCCGCGGCTTGTGGAGCGTCTACTTTCTTTTCTCCCTGGCCTGTTTTCTGGCTTACCGCTGGGCCGGCATGAGCTGGGCGGATGCCTTCATGCACATGTGCACCACCATGGGCCTGGGCGGCTTTTCTTCCTACGATGCCAGCCTTGGTCATTTTGATTCGGCCGCTGTCGAGGGGGTGGCCATTGTCTTCATGACGCTGGCGGGCATCAGTTTCTTGCGCTACTTCATGGTGCTGCGCAGTCGGTCAATCCGTCCTATCAGCGGTGATCGCGAAATCCTCACCTATCTGGCCGTGCTGGCTGCATCCACTGTGGTGGTGACCCTGTTGCTGCTCACGCATGGGGTCTACGACGACGCGCTGGTGGCCTTGCGCGCCAGTGCCTTCCATGTGGTGTCGCTCGCCACCACCACCGGCTATGCCGCCACTGACTATTCGCAATGGCCCGTGTTTGCGCCGGTCCTGTTGCTCTTTCTAGGTTGCTTTGCCTCCTGTGCGGGATCGACTGGCGGGGGGATCAAGATGGTGCGCATGATTCTGCTGATCAAGCAGGCCCGGCGTGAATTGGTGCGGATCATCCATCCCCGGGTGGTCAATCCGGTGACGCTCTCGGGCTCGGTGGTACCGATGCCGGTGATGACGGCGGTGCTGGGCTTCATGTTGATCTATGGGGCGGCTACCATGGGCTTGAGCATGTTGCTGCTCTTCTCGGGGCTTGATATCGTGACGGCTTTTTCGGCGGTGGTGGCCACGGTCAACAACATCGGACCCGGCTTGGGCCAGGTTGGACCGGCTGGAAATTTTGGCGGGCTCACCGCCTTCCAGACCTGGGTGCTTTCGTTTGCCATGCTGCTCGGACGGCTGGAGCTGCTGTCGGTGCTGGTGCTGCTTTCTGCGCATTTCTGGCGCAAGTGATTTTTTAAAGGAGAAATCCGCATGCCGATTACCAAGGGATACCGTGAGTTGGTGGACGAGGCCATGGCGCAGGTCACCACCTACAGCGTTGAGGCGGTGCGCGATCGCCTGGGCCAGCGCGATGTACAGATCGTCGACATCCGCGATGTGCGAGAACTCGAGCGCGAGGGCACGGTGCCTGGTGCCTTGCTCGCTCCGCGCGGCATGCTCGAGTTCTGGGTCGATCCGGCATCCCCGTATCACAAGCCGGTGTTTGCCGACGAGACCCGGCAGTTCATCCTCTTCTGTGGGGCCGGTTGGCGCAGCGCTCTGGCCACCAAGACGCTCCAGGACATGGGCATGCGCAATGTGGCCCATATCGACGGCGGCTTTGCGGCTTGGAAGCAGGCGGGCGCGCCGGTGGTCAGCCTGGAGGCGCACAAGCAGGAAAGTGCCAGCCGCAAGGCCTGAGTCCCGCGGAGCATTTGACCCGGCCGGCAGCTTGTGCGCTCGCCAGCCCGGCAGAGGCGAGGCGCTGCGGCTTACTCTGCAGTGCTTAAAGGCTTTCGTCCGATAGGGCTTATTGATTTTTCTCGACCCCCGACAATTTTGTAATTGCTTCGTAGACACGAGAATCAACCAGGGGTTTATTTTTGGGGCGCGAGTTTTGAAAGCGGGCAGTTTGCTCACCACCGGCTTCATCCGCCGTTTTGTACGCGAGTCCAGGCGACGCCGCCTCGATCTGGCCCTTGGTAAGCCAGGTGAGTCTTTGTCGCTGCAGGAGCTGCTTGACCTGCACGGTCGCGCCACTATGCCGGTGTTGCTCATCGTGCTGGCGCTGATCACCACCATTCCAGTGGCGGGAGCCGGCACCGTGTTCAGTCTGGCCATCATGGCCTGGTCTTGGTGTTGGGTGTTGCAGCGTGAGGGCTCGCAGGGTTTGAAGCACCTCGACTTTTTGCAGATATCGCCTGGTGCGGCCAGTCGCAGCTTGCGGTGGCTGGCCTGGATGTACCTGTTCGCGCACAGACGCCTGCGGCCGCGCTGGTCGATCTTCTACAGCCCGACGCTGCGATGGTTCTGGGGCCTGTGGGTCCTGCTGATGGCGCTGATTATTTTTCTGCCTATCCCCTTCGGTAATTTGTTCCCGGCCGTCAGCCTTTTGATGTTCGGGCTAGGGCTGCTGACCCGTGATGGACTGATGTTGGTGCTTTCTCTGCTACTGGGTCTGGCCGGCTTGACGGCCTTGGTCTTGGCCGGCGGCTGGATTTGGCATCTGATCGTCGACTTTTGGTCCACCGCCCCGCGTTGAGACTGCTTTCTACAATGGCCTCATGCGTTACGAGGCCCTGCTTTTTGATTGCGATGGCGTGCTGGTCGACAGCGAGGCTATCACTTGCGGCGTGCTGCGCGATATGCTGGAAGAGAAAGGCTGGTGCCTGACCCTGGCTCAATGCATGGGGCACTTCGTGGGCCACACGGTGCGCAATCGCGCTGATTTGGTCCACGCGCACACCGGTTGGCATCTCACCGAAGACTGGCTGCAGTCTTTCTACCAGCGTCGCAATGCCGCACTGGAGCAGGGCATCCGGTCGATTGAGGGCGTGCCTGAACTTCTCAACCACGCCCAGGCGCGTTATGGGGCGCGTATGGCCGTCGCCTCCGGTGCCGATCGCTACAAGGTCGAGATGATGCTCGGCCGCGTGGGGTTGCTGGATTTTTTCAGGGGCCGCATCTTCAGCGGCCATGAGGTGCCACGCAGCAAGCCCGCTCCTGATGTCTATCTGGCGGCTGCAGCTCATCTGCAGGCTGATCCGGCGGCCTGTCTGGTCATCGAAGACACGACCACAGGCATCACGGCTGGCGTGGCTGCCGGTGCGACGGTCTGGGCCTACTGCCCACCGGGCGCCTCGCCCGAGGGTTTGTTGCAGGCTGGCGCCGCGCAAGTCTTCGGGGCCATGGACGCGTTGCGCGAGGCCTTGCTGTAGCGAGGCCCTCGCTCGGTGGATGGTTGACCGCATGGCGGCGCTTTAACGCCCGGCCCGCCACAGCGCCGGTGTTTGTCCTGTCCAGACCTTGAAGGCGCGGATAAAGCTCTTCTCGTTGCGAAAGCCCACGCTGGCCGCGATCTGCTTGATGGGTTGCTGGCTGCGCTCGAGCAGCTCTCGGGCGCGTTCCTGCCGCACCTCGTCCTTGATGGTCTGCAGACGGGTACCCTCTTCGCGCAGGGCCCGGTGCAGGGTGCGCACCGACAGCCCGAGCATCCCCGCCAGAGCCGCAGCGTTGTGCGAGGCCTGCGGCTGACCGAGCAGGGCCTGACGAACCTGACGCAACAACAGGCGGTCGCGCCGGTAGGGCAGTACCTGCAAGGGCAAGGCGCGCTGCAACATCTGGCGCAGCGCCTTCTCATCGCGACGCAGGGGCAAGTCGAGGTAGCTCGGATCAAACCACAGCCGCGCCTGCATCAGCCCGCCGTCACCGACCCCGAAGCGGATGGGGCCCGGAAACATCAGGGGATAGCTGTCAGCATGGCTTGGTGCCGGATATGGAAAGTCACTGCGGCGCAGGGCCACCCGCGAGTCAATCAGCCAGCAGGCCACGCCATGCACATTGCGCAGCAGCGAGACCATGCAGAACTCGCGCAGGGCGCCCAGAGGTTCGATCTCGGTGAGAACGATGCACGCCCCTTCACTGTCGACATGCAGGCTCAGGTTGTCGCAGATCAGGCCGTGATGACGGCACCAGCGTTTGAGCGCCACGCCTAGCGTGGGGGCGGTCAGGCTGGCGCGGATCAGCATGCCGTAGCTGCCCCACGGCAGTCGACGTCGACTCCAGCCCAGGGACTCGTCGTCCAGCTCCCTCATGGCATGGCCCGAAATGCGCTCCATTTGCTCGGCGCTGATGCGGGCCGCCGGATTTTTGACGGTAGATGGCCTGATTTGTGCGGCGGCCAGTGCCTCCGATGGGTCCATGTGGCGCGCTGCATAGGCCTGCAAAATCGGGTGCACCAGAGCCATCGGCGTCGCTTTGGCAGCCGGTGACTTGGGCTTAGGCGGTCGGTTTTCGGACGGGCGCATCTCGCCAGTGTGCCGCAAGAAAGCCGCCCTGCCGATTTTGTGAGTTAGTTGGCACGATTTATCACCTACCTGTCAGCCAGATGGCGCGTAGCTGGCTTATCCTTGGCGCCCAAGCCATCAGGTGCGCCAGGGCCTGACGCCCGTTGGGTCTTGCTGGCCAGGAGTTCTATGCCATGTCCGTTCTTCAAACCCGCCTGAACCCCCGATCGGCTGACTTCCAGGCCCATGCAGCCCAAATGCAGGCCGCTGTAGATGACCTGCGCTTGCAGATTGCCAAGGCTGCAGCCGGCGGCGGCGAGACGGCGCGGGCCAGGCATGTCGCCCGGGGCAAGCTGCTGCCACGAGAGCGCGTGCAGATGCTCTTGGACCCGGGCACCCCGTTTTTGGAACTCGCCCCGCTGGCTGCACACGCCATGTACGGCGGCGATGCACCTTGCGCAGGCATGATTGCCGGTGTCGGCCGTGTCAGCGGCGTCGACTGCGTGATCGTCTGCAACGACGCCACCGTCAAGGGTGGAACGTATTACCCGATGACGGTCAAAAAGCACCTGCGGGCCCAGGAAGTGGCTCAGCAAAATCGCCTGCCCTGCATCTATCTGGTCGATTCGGGGGGTGCCAATCTGCCCAACCAAGACGAGGTGTTTCCAGACCGCGATCATTTCGGGCGCATCTTCTACAACCAGGCCAACATGAGCGCCCAGGGCATCGCGCAGATCGCGGTGGTCATGGGCTCGTGCACCGCCGGCGGCGCCTACGTGCCAGCCATGAGCGATGAGACCATCATCGTCAAGGAGCAGGGCACCATCTTTCTGGGCGGGCCGCCCTTGGTCAAGGCCGCCATTGGCGAGGTGGTCAGCGCCGAGGACCTGGGGGGTGGTGATGTGCACACCCGCCTGTCGGGCGTGGCCGATCACCTGGCCCAAAACGACGCACATGCGCTGGCCCTGGCGCGCCAGGCGGTGGCCACGCTCAATCGCAGCAAGCGAGTCGAGGTGCTACTCAGAAAGCCGGTGCCGCCCCTCTATGACTGCGCAGAGCTCTATGGCGTCATCCCCACCGACACGCGCAAGCCCTACGACGTGCGTGAGGTGATTGCCCGCATCGTCGACGGCAGCGAGCTGCATGAATTCAAGGCGCGCTTTGGCAGTACCCTGGTTTGCGGCTTTGCGCATATTGAGGGCATGCCAGTGGGCATCGTCGCCAACAACGGAGTCTTGTTTTCTGAATCGGCGCAGAAGGGCGCGCACTTCATCGAACTGTGCTGCCAGCGCAAGATACCCCTTGTCTTCTTGCAGAACATCACCGGCTTCATGGTGGGGCGCAAGTACGAAAACGAGGGCATTGCCCGGCATGGTGCCAAGATGGTGACGGCGGTGGCGACAGCCAACGTACCCAAGTTCACCGTCATCATCGGCGGCAGCTATGGTGCGGGCAACTACGGCATGTGCGGCCGGGCCTATTCGCCACGTTTCCTTTGGATGTGGCCCAATGCGCGCATCTGTGTGATGGGTGGCGAGCAGGCTGCCGGCGTGCTCGCCACGGTCAAGCGCGATGCGGTCGAAGCCAAGGGCGGTACCTTCAGCGCCGCGGACGAAGAGGCGATCAAGCGTCCCATCCTCGATCAGTTTGCGCAACAGTCGCACCCCTACTATTCAAGCGCTCGCTTGTGGGACGACGGCGTGATCGATCCGGCCGATACCCGCCGCGTGCTGGCCCTGGGCTTGTCGGCTGCGCTCAATGCGCCGATGGGCGAGCCTAAGTTTGGCGTGTTTCGGATGTAAACGACCTGCAAGGAGTTCCGATGAGCGCCACCCTCTACGACACCCCAGAACATGCGCTGCTGCGCGAACAGGTTGCGCGCTTTCTGGCTCGCGAGGTCGAGCCCCACGGCCAGGCCTGGGAAGAGCAGGGCATGGTGCCGCGCGAGGTGCTGCGGCGCATGGGCCAAGCCGGCCTGCTGGGCCTGATGTACGAAGGCCAGTACGGGGGCGGTGAAGCGGACGCGCTGACCAACCTGGTGTTTGCCGAGGCCTTGTCGCAGTCCACCTTTGCCGGCTTCATCATTACGGTGCTGGTCCACACCGATATGGCCAGTCCACACTTGCATCATGCCGGCACACCCGAGCAAAAGGCACGCTACATGCCGCGCATCACGTCAGGTGAGTGCATTTGTGCGGTGGCCATTACCGAGCCCGGCGCCGGTTCAGATGTGGCTGGCATACGCACCCAGGCTCGGCGCGAGGGCGATCAGTGGGTGATCAATGGCACCAAGATGTTCATCACCAATGGCGTGCATGCCGACGTCTACTTTGTCGCAGCCAAGACCGGCCCGGCCAAACGTGACATGTCTATCTTCATCGTCGAGAAGGGCACGCCCGGATTCAGCGTGGGTCGTGCACTGAAGAAGACGGGCTGGCTGTCGTCCGATACCGCCGAGCTGGTGTTCGATAACGTTCGCGTCCCAGCGGCTCATTTGCTGGGCCAGGAGCACAAGGGCTTCTATTCGGTCATGCAAAACTTTCAGACCGAGCGCATCGCCCTGGGCGCGATGGCGGTCGGTCATTGCCAGCAGGCTCTGCGACTGACCCTCGATCATGTGCGTCAGCGTCAGGCCTTTGGCGGTACCTTGTGGGATCAGCAGACCATACGCCAGCGTCTATCGATGCTCGACGCCAGAACTCGCGCTGCGCGGCAATTCATGTACCACTGCGCCTGGTCGGTCACGCAGGGCCATGACATCGTGCAAGAGGTGTCCATGCTCAAGGCCTTGACCGGCGAATTGGTCAATGAGGTCGTGCAGACCTGCCAGCAGTTCCATGGCGGCATGGGCTTCATCCGCGAAACAGCGGTCGAACGGCTGTGGCGCGATGCACGGGTGTTGGCCATAGGCGGTGGCGCCACCGAAGTGATGCTCGAAGAAGTGGCCAAGCGCTACTGAGCCCGCGAGTCTGACGATATTTCTTAAGGATGGCCCATGTCTGATGTGATCGAAGTGTTGCGACCGAGCCCGCATGTGGCTGAGATCTGGCTCAACCGACCCGATGTGCGCAACGCCTTCAACGATGCAGTGGTTGCGGGTCTGACCCGTGTCTTTGCGCAGCTGGCCGGCGAGCCCGAACTTCGGGTGGTGTTGCTGGCGGCACGCGGCAAGGCCTTCTGTGCGGGTGCCGATCTCAACTGGATGCGTGCCATGGCCGACTACAGCTGGGACGAGAACCGGCAGGACGCCCAGCGTCTGGCCGACATGCTCTGGACCCTGGATCAGTGCCCGGTGCCTGTGGTGGGCCGTATTCAGGGTGATTGCTATGCAGGGGGCATGGGCTTGGCCGGCGTATGTGACGTCTTGGTCGCATCGAGCACCGCCACCTTTTGCTTGTCCGAGGCGCGGCTGGGCTTGCTGCCGGCGACCATCAGTCCTTACGTGGTACGGGCCCTGGGCGTACAGGCATCGCGTCGTTACTTTGTCACGGCCGAGCGCTTTACCGCAGAGCAGGCCCACAGCCTTGGACTGGTGCATGAGGTGTGCGAGCCGCAGGCGCTCGATGCCTGTGTGGCTCAGATCATGGACACGCTGGTGGCCAATGGGCCGGCTGCGGTCAAAGCCTGCAAGCAGCTGGTGCGAGACGTGGCCGGTCAGCCCGTCACCGAAACCCTGCGTGCCGAGACAGCGCGACGCATTGCCGACTTGCGGGCCAGCCCTGAGGGCCGTGAGGGGGTGCAGGCGTTTCTGAACAAGCGCTCCCCCAACTGGCTGGTCTGAAAGGACACCATGTTTAAAAAAATCCTGATTGCCAACCGAGGCGAAATCGCCTGCCGGGTGGCGGCCACGGCCCGGCGTCTGGGTGTGCAGACTGTCGCGGTGTATTCCGACGCAGATGCCAAGGCCAAGCATGTTGCGGCCTGCAACGAGGCGGTGCACATCGGTGCCTCGGCCCCCAAAGAGAGCTACCTGCAGTGGCAGCGCATCATCGACGCGGCCCGGCAGACCGGTGCACAAGCCATTCACCCCGGCTATGGATTCCTGAGCGAGAACGAGGAATTTGCCCAGGCTTGTGCCGATGCCGGCCTGGTGTTCATCGGCCCGCCGCCTGCGGCCATCAAGGCCATGGGACTCAAGGCTGAATCAAAGCGCTTGATGGACCAGGCTGGCGTTCCTCTGGTGCCGGGCTATCACGGGACCCACCAGGCGCCCGAGTGGTTGCAGGCCGAGGCCGATCGAATGGGCTATCCGGTATTGATCAAGGCCAGCGCGGGTGGGGGTGGCAAGGGCATGCGCGCGGTGGAACGGGCCGAGGACTTTTTGGAGGCCCTGGCCAGCTGCAAGCGTGAGGCGGCCAGCAGCTTTGGCGATGATGCGGTACTGATTGAAAAATATGTCCAGCGGCCGCGCCACATTGAAATTCAGGTGTTTGCCGACAGCCACGGTCACTGCGTCTATCTGCACGAACGCGACTGTTCGGTGCAGCGTCGTCATCAAAAAGTGCTGGAAGAGGCGCCCGCACCCGGCATGACGGAACATCTGCGCAAGCGCATGGGCGAGGCGGCGGTGGCTGCTGCGCAGGCGGTGGGCTATGTCGGTGCGGGCACGGTTGAATTTATCGTGGAGCAGGCGGCCTACGACCAGCCGCAATCGATGAAGTTTTTCTTCATGGAGATGAACACCCGTTTGCAGGTGGAGCATCCGGTGACCGAGGCCATCACCGGCTTGGATCTGGTCGAGTGGCAGCTGCGTGTGGCCTTCGGCGAGCCGCTGCCGCTGATCCAGGAGCAGATTCCTTTGCGCGGCCACGCCATCGAGGCCCGCATCTGCGCCGAAACCCCCGACAACAA
>JBILUT010000026.1:0-9044 GCA_044370875.1 Polaromonas sp.
CGGCCGCCTGTGGTGGATGCTCAAGTGGATGGGGCATGAAGCGGTGGCTGTGCTCGACGGAGATCTGCAGGCCTGGCAGGCTGGAGGCGGTCCGTTAGAGAGCGGTCCGGGGCCGGGACCCATGCCCGTCGGTCAGTTTGTGGCTGGGCCCGCTCTGGCTGAACTGATCACCGTGGAGCAGGTGGCCGAGCAGCTGGGTCAGGCCAGACAGACGGTTGTCGATGCCCGCGCGGAGCCCCGCTTCAGGGGGGAGACGGAACCGCTCGATCCCGTGGCCGGCCACATTCCGGGCGCGCTCAACCGCCCCTACACCCTCAATATGAATGCCGATGGCCGGTTCAAACCGGCGGACCAACTTCGGCAGGAATTCCTGGCTCTGCTAGGTCCGCGCCCGCCCGGCAGTGTGGTGCATCAATGCGGCAGCGGCGTCACAGCCACCGCCAACTTGCTGGCCATGGAAATTGCCGGCCTGGGACGTGCTCGCCTCTTTGCCGGCAGTTGGAGCCAATGGTGTAGCGATCCAGCCCGCCCCGTCGAGCGAGGCTAAAAAACCAAGCGGGCCTTTTCAGGCCAGCACCCCTTACTAGTTGCCCCCGCCCTGATTGGCATTGGGATCGAAAGGCGTGAGCGTCAGGCGTCGGGCCGATGGCAAGGCGCGCGCATCAGCCACATGCTGCTCCTGCGCGGGCATCATTTTGCCGGCCCAGGCACGAACATCGACATCTCGCGCCATCCGACTGGCGTCCCTGAACAGCCTGACGTCCTGACGATGCGCCCTCAGTACGACACGCTGAAAGTAGGCCCGGTCAAAGTCTTCACCGGTCATCCGCTCCATGCTGTAGAACTCGCGCTGCCGCAGCGCGCCAAGTCGCGTGGGCAGAATCACCCCCTTGGCCTGGGCCAGGGCCTCAAGCTCTTTTTGAACGGCCATGTGCTGGTCTACCAGTTTGACCGCAAACGCCTTGAGGTCGGGGGCCGATGCCTTCTCGGCAGCCAGCTGGCTCATCTGCAGTTCAAACATCTCGTCGGCTGCAGCCTGCACCAGAAAATTTCGGTCGTAGGTGTTGACCTTGGAGCCCGGCCAAAGGGCCTGGCTTTGTATTTCCGCCTCCATAGCCGCTCCATTGCCGCCGTTGGATTGGGCCTTGACGGGCACAGCGGCGAGCGCGAAAGCCAGGCCAGCCAAGGCCCAGACTGCGAACTGCTGAGGGGTGTGTTTCATGATTGCGTCCTTTCCGTGATCGAACAGAAGAAGGGCGCAAACTTTTGGACTCGCATCGCTGGGATGACACCGCAAGCAAGCTTGCGCCGCGGACTTCAATCGTGCGAGCTCGATCACAGGGACCCTGGCGGCCACCTTCCCCAGCCTCTGTCAGATGGAAGCCCACGCGGGTCTGGCCCATCGGCAGGAGAGACGCAGGGGCCGATAAGGTTCAGTGCGCGTGGCCCAGATGGGCCAGATAAGAGGCCATCGACACCAGGCTCAAGCCGAGCAGAAGCCAGCTGACCTGGGTAACAGTCTGGCGCAGGCTGAGTCTTCTTTGCAGCTGCGGAATCAGGTCGGCCAGCGCCACATACATGAAACTGCTGGCCGCCAGTACCAGGAAAAAGGGCAGCAACCCTTGCAGACTGTCCACCAGCCGGTACCCCACCAGTCCGCCGACCAAGGTCATCGCCCCGGCCATCGACACTTTGACCAAGGCCGCGCGGCTTGAACGGGTGGTCGCTCCAACCACCGCCAGATCACCCATGTGATGCGGCACTTCGTGCAGCAACACAGCCAGCGCGGCCAGTACGCCCAAACCCAGGTCAGCCACGAAAGCCGAGGCGATCAGGACGCCGTCCGCAAAACAATGCAATCCGTCACCGGTGAGCACGGCCCATCCACCCGAGCCCAGCGAGCGGGGGTCCGGCTGATCGGCAGGCCCGTGGGGGCTATGTGCATGATCGCCGTGGTGGCCGTGAGGGTGATGCGACGCATCGTGCGCATGGTGGTGCTCATGACCGTGGTGCCACAGCTCAGCCTTGTCGAGCAGGAAAAAAAAGATCAACGACGCCAGGATGGTCGAGAACAGCCAGTGCGGTTCCACATCGGACTCGAAGGCCTCCGGCAGCAGCAGCATGAAAGAGGTGGCAAGCAAGGCACCCGCCGCCAGACTGAGCATGTGGGGCGCATGTCGGGACAACAGGCTCCGGTTGAGCCAGGCGGCAATCCAAACGCTGCCCACCCCCGCTATGAGGGTGGCCGCAATGAGGGCAGGAAGAGTCATGGGTGCGAGGCGTTGGGAGCCTGAAAGTCGATCCCGGTCGATGCTGCGGGCCAGCCCGCTCGCACCAGGGAGAAACCGGAACCGCTCCGGCTTTCAAGCCATTATCCCAAGCCTGTCAAGCCCCAGACTTCAGGTCATTCCGTGGCTGCGGAACCAGTCGAGCGCACGGCGGAAGCCGTCTTCGGCAGGATCCTTGCGATAGGTGGCCCGGTAGTCGGCATGGAAGGCATGCGGCGCGTCCGGGTACACCACAAAAGTGGAGCGGGCCGCTGCCTGATTACCTTTGGAAGCCGCCTCCGCCAAAGCCTGCTTCATCTGATCGACTGTGGCAACTGGAATGCCGGTGTCCGCTGCCCCGTAGAGCCCCAGCACCGGCGCCTTCATCTCGGCCGCGCCCTGAACCGGATGCGTCGGCGTGTTGGGCGTACTGGCGCCGACCAGCCGCCCGTACCAAGCCACCCCTGCGCGAATCGGGCGCAACTGTGAGTACAGCCAAACCACACGACCGCCCCAGCAAAACCCGGTGATGCCCACCTTCTGTGCACTACCGCCGTTGGCCGACGCCCAGCGCACTGCGCCATCAAGGTCGGCCATCACCTGCGCATCGGGAACCTTGCTAACGATCTCGGCCTGCAGCTTGGCAATCTCGCCGTAGGCGCTGGGATCGCCCTGGCGGGCAAACAGCTCGGGCGCCACAGCCATGAAACCAGCACGTGCAAATCGACGCGCGGTATCGGCAATGTATTCATGGACTCCAAAAATCTCATGAATCACCAGCACGACCGGCAAATCGGTCTTGCCCGCTGGCGCCGCAAAGTAAACCGGAACCTTGAAGCCAGCCACTTCGTAGGTGGCCTCACCGGTACGCAGTCCGTCTGAGGAAGTCTTGATGGCGGTCTGCGCCATGATCGGAGCCGCGGCGGCAGCGTATCCCATGCCGAGGGCTGCCTTCAAGGCGGTACGTCGCGACGCAGCCGGCGTGTCGCCACGGCTGTCTATCAAAGCATGGCTGTCAGTGAGCAGGTCTTGTTGCATCATGAAGGTCTCCTGAAGGTGTCCGCAAAGACCCGCATCATAAGAACAAGCCCAGCCGAACAAACTGCAGGGTTATTCAGGCTGGCGTCCGATCGGGTGGCGCCGGCTTCAGTGCGCCTGCTCCCAGTTCGGCCCCACCCCCACCTCGGCCAGCAGCGGGACGCGCAGCTCGGCCACCGCCGCCATCAGTCGGGGGACCTCGGTGCGTACCCAATCGAGTTCGGCAGCAGGAACTTCAAACACCAGTTCATCATGCACCTGCATGATGACCAAGGTCCGGAGCGCGTTCGCGTCGATGGACTTTTGCACCTCGATCATGCTCATCTTGATCAGATCGGCCGCCGTACCCTGCATCGGCGCATTGATCGCGGCGCGCTCGGCCGCACCACGCCGCGGCCCGTTGGGTGAATTGATCTCCGGCAGGTAGAGCCGGCGCCCAAAAACTGTCTGCACATAGCCCTGACTCTTGGCCATGGACCGGGTTTCGTCCATGTAACGCTTGACCCCGGGGTAGCGTTGGAAGTACCGGTCGATGTAGGCGGCCGCCGCCTTGGTTTCAATGCCTAGATTGCGCGCCAGGCCAAATGAACTCATGCCGTAGATCAGCCCAAAGTTGATCACCTTGGCATAGCGACGCTGCTCGCTGCTGACCTGATCGAGCGCCACACCAAAGACTTCGGCTGCAGTGGCTCGATGCACGTCCAGGCCGTGACGGAAGGCATTGAGCAAAGCGTCGTCCTCGCTCAAATGGGCCATGATTCGCAGCTCAATTTGAGAGTAGTCAGCACTGGCAATCAGGCAGCCAGGCGATGCAATGAAGGCCTCGCGCACCCGCCGCCCTTCTGGGGTACGGATCGGAATGTTCTGCAGGTTGGGATCGTTGCTAGACAAGCGGCCCGTCACGGCCACCGCCTGCGCATAGTGGGTGTGTACCCGCCCGGTCCGGGCATGAGCCATCTGGGCCAGCTTATCGGTGTACGTACCCTTGAGCTTGGACAGGCTGCGGTGCTCAAGAATGCGGGCAGGCAAGGGGTAGTCCTCGGCCAGCTTTTCAAGCACCTCCTCGTCGGTGCTCGGCGCTCCCGTGGCCGTCTTCTTGACCACCGGCAAGCCCAGCTTGCCAAAGAAAATTTCACCAATCTGCTTGGGGCTGGCCAGGTTGAAGGGTTGACCGGCCAGCTCGAAGGCCTGGGCCTCCAGTTGCACGATCCGAGCCCCCAGGTCAGCGCTTTGTCGGGCCAACATGGTCGCATCAATCAGCACACCGTTACGTTCGATCCGATACAGCGCATCGCTGCACGCCATTTCGAGGCTGTAGATGAAGCGCAGACCCGCATCGGCCTGAAGCTGCGGCCAAAGCACGCGGTGCACCTGCAGACACTGATCGGCGTCTTCGCAGGAATAGGTGGCCGCCCGCTCGATATCAACCTGGCTAAAGCCTATTTGCGAAGCACCTTTGCCGCACAAATCCTCGTAACTGATGCCACCGCGCCCCAGATGGCGCTCGGCCAGACTGGCCAATCCGTGCGGCTTGTGCGCCTCGAGCACATAGCTTTGCAGCATGGTGTCATGCAGATAGCCCCTGACCTCAATGCCGTGGTTGGCCAGCACATGCCGGTCGTACTTGACATGCTGACCGAGCTTGGCCCGATCGGCGTTCTCCAGCCAGGGGCGCAGACGATCGAGCACCTGGGTCATGGGCAATTGGTCGGGCGCGCCCGGGTAATCGTGGGCCAGAGGCAGGTAGGACGCCTGTCCGGGCTCGGTGCTGAAACTGAGCCCCACCAGACGGGCTGCCATCTCGTTCAAGGAATCAGTCTCGGTGTCGAAGGCCACCAGCTCAGCGTGCTCGATGCGCTGCACCAGAACCTCAAAATCGGCCCAGCTGAGCACAGTTTCATAGTGGGTGGGCTGCTGCGGCCCAGCGGAAAGGGGCACAGGGTCCGCTCCGTCGCCAGCTGCGTGGGCGGGTTCGCCCTCGCCAGCGCCCAGCGCCCGGGCCAGGGTCTTGAAACCGAAGCGCTCGTAAAAGGCTCTCAGCGGCTCATCCTGCTGCGCATGCAGACGCAGGCCCTCAAGTTGTGGCAGACCTGGGACGTGGCCATCGAGGTCACAGTCGGTCTTGATGGTCAGCAACTGCCGGCCCGTGGGCAGCCAGTCCAGGGTGGCGCGCAGATTGTCGCCAGCCGCCCCTTTAATTTCATGGGCGCGCTCAATCAGGGCATCGAGTGAGCCGTAGGCCTGCAACCATTTGGCAGCCGTCTTGGGCCCCACCTTGGGTACACCCGGTACGTTGTCGATGGCATCGCCCACCAGCGCCTGAAAGTCGACCATGCGCTGCGGCGGCACACCGAACTCGGCCATCACGCCAGCCACATCGCGGCGCTTGTCGTTCATGGTGTCGATGATGGTGATGCGCTCATTGACCAGCTGCGAGAGATCCTTGTCGCCGCTGGAGATGATGACCTCAACACCCTGATCGGCTGCGCAGCGGGCCAGCGTGCCGATCACATCGTCGGCCTCAACACCGGGCACATCAAGCACGGACCACCCCATCAGCGCAATCACCTCGTGGATCGGCGCGATCTGGCTTCGCAGATCATCGGGCATGGGCGAGCGGTTGGCCTTGTACTGCGGGTAGACCGCATCGCGGAAGGTCGGTCCCTTGGCGTCAAAGACGCATGCGGCATAGTCAGCCCGTACATCCTTGCGCAGCTTGTGCATCATGTTGATCATGCCGCGAATGGCGCCGGTGGCCGGGCTGCTCGGATCACCGGGCACCGCCCGCAGATCGGGCATGGCGTGGAAGGCTCGGTACAAATAGCTGGACCCATCGACCAGCAGCAGGGTTTTCTGGCTCATGACGGTCATTGTCAGGCAAGCGGCGCGATAGGCCGGCCAGCGGGGCGTCTGTCGGGCCACCTACAATGCCAGCATGTTTGCAGCCCCCATTGCCTCACGGCCGACTGCGCTGGCCTTGGCCCTAGCCGGCCTGATGATGAGCCCGTTCGCATGGGCTCAGCCGGCCACTACCGCCGCTTCGGTGCAGACTACAGCCCGACCCAGCGATCCACCCCTTGAGCCCGGTCGCGGCAGCCAGATCATCGAGCGCATTCGGACCGAGGACGCGGGTAGCCGCATCGACGAGTTGCGGGTAGGCGGCCAGACGCAAAGCATCGTGGTTCAGCCCAAGGGCGACATGCCGGCCTACGAGATCCGGCCCATGGACACGCGTCCGGGCCCCAGCCAGGGTGGCGCGCGGGTCTGGAACTTCCTCAGGTTCTAACCCTCGCTGCCCTCGATTTGCATGGCCGTCTTCACCGAGGTCTCCTTCGAGCAAGCCGCCGCATTCCTGCGAACGCTCGGTCTGGGCGAATTGCAGAGCCTTGAAGGCTGCGCTGGCGGCATTGAAAACACCAACTATTTCGCCGACACCGACCAGGGACGGTGGGTGCTGACTGTCTTTGAGCGTTTGAGCTTTGAGCAGTTGCCCTTCTACCTGCATCTGATGAAGCACTTGGCCGGGCAAGGCATCCCCGTACCCGATCCGCAGGCCGCGCCGGCACAACCCGTGCATCGCCAGCCCCAGGCATCGCCCTTGCTGCACCGTCTGTGCGACAAGCCGGCGGCGGTGGTCAACCGCCTGCCGGGCGCGGTAGAGCTCCAGCCTGTAGCGCAGCACTGCCACGCCATGGGCGAGATGCTCGCACGCATGCACCTGGCGGGCCGTCACTTCGAGATGCAGCAACCCAATCTGCGGGGCTTGAGCTGGTGGAACGAGACGGTCCCGGTGGTGCTGCCCTTCCTGACCGAGGCCCAAAGCCGGCTCATCCAATCTGAACTGGCCTATCAAAATCACCTGGCCGCACAAGCTGCCTACCGCAGTCTGCCCCGCGGGCCCATCCATGCCGATCTGTTTCGCGACAACGTCATGTTCGAAGGTCACGGCGAGCAGGCGCAGCTTTGCGGACTGTTCGATTTCTACTTTGCAGGCTGGGACAGCTGGCTGTTTGACCTGGCTGTCTGCATGAACGATTGGTGTATCGACCTGCCCACCGGTGCGCGCGATCCGCAACGTGCCGATGCGATGTTGCACGCTTACCATGCGGTGCGTCCGCTCAGCGCCACGGAACGCCGTCTGCTCCCAGGGATGCAGCGCGCTGGGGCGCTGCGCTTTTGGCTTTCAAGGCTTTGGGACCTGCACCTGCCGCGGCAAGCTGCGGTGCTCAAGGCCCACGACCCCACCCACTTCGAGCGTGTCCTGCGGCAGTGTATCGAGCACCCCCTGCTGCCTGATCTACCGCCCCCACGGGGCGCCCAGCCATGAAACTCAATCTGGTTCGCCCGCGCACCGGCCTGACCTGGGTCCGACAGGGCATGCGACTTTTTCTGCGCCAGCCACTGGCCATGTCGGGGCTGTTCTTCATGTTCATGGCCGTCCTCTCGCTGGCCAGTCTGCTGCCGCTGATCGGACCGGTCCTGGCCTTGGTGTTGCTCCCTGCGGCCACGCTGGGTCTGATGGCCGCCTCGCACGAGGCCGAGCAGGGCAGGTTTCCCATGCCCACCATCATGGCCATCGGCTTTCGGACCGGCGCTCGGCAGACTCGCGCCATGCTGCTGCTCGGCGGCCTCTACGCGCTGGGCTTTGCGGTGGTCATCGGGCTGTCGGCCCTGATCGACGGCGGCGAATTTGCCCGCCTCTACTTGCTGGGCGGCACGATCAACGAAGAGGTGGTCAGTGACCCGCAATTCCAGGCCGCCACCTGGACGGCCGCCCTGCTCTATGCGCCCCTGTCGCTGATCTTCTGGCACGCACCGGCCCTGGTGCACTGGCACCAGATCGACCCGGTCAAAAGTCTATTCTTCAGCGCCATGGCCTGCTGGAAGAACATCAGGGCCTTCATCGTCTACGCCTTGGGCTGGTTCGGCAGTTTTCTGGTGGCCGGGGTGGTGGTGGCGCTGCTGGCCAGCCTGTTTGACAGCCCTTCCGTGGCCGCCACCGTGATGCTGCCAGTGGCCCTGATCATGGCCGCCATGTTCTTCAGCTCGCTCTACAGCACGTTTCGGGACAACTTCAGCGCGGACGAGCCACAGACGCGGGTTGACGAAGTGGTCTGATCGCGCCTGGGGTCGCCCCCTTCTAGGGGACCACGGTGAGCTTGGCCACCGCCAGCGCCAGCCACTTGATGCCGTGACGCGGAAAATCAACCTGAGCGCGCGCATCGTCGCCCGAACCCTCGATCATCTTGATTCGCCCCTGCCCAAACTTGGCATGGAACACCTCCATGCCCGCCTTCAGGCCTTGCGAATCGGGGTTCTTGCGCTCGGGCACAGGGCCCGGCGACCCGGCAGTCCCTTGGCGAGAGGCCACCATGCGCGAGGCCCAGTCGCTTCGGCTTGATCCACCACCCCAGCCCTCAGCCGCTTCGGGGGATCGACCCATATCCGCAAAGCCGGACTGGCGCGGGGTGATCCACCTCAAAGCCTGCTCGGGCAACTCCTCAAAGAATCGGCTGCGCAGGTTGTAGCGCGTCTGCCCGTGAAGCATGCGCGTCTGCGAGCAGCTGATGTAGAGACGCTTTCGCGCACGCGTGATGGCCACGTACATGAGGCGTCGCTCTTCCTCCAGCCCCTCGCGGTCGCTCATGGCGTTCTCGTGGGGGAACAAGCCCTCCTCCAGACCGCTGATGAACACGCAATCGAATTCAAGTCCCTTCGAAGCGTGCACCGTCATCAACT
>JBILUT010000027.1:0-9034 GCA_044370875.1 Polaromonas sp.
GATCAGCCGGGCTTGGCAATTTGCCAATTGTGGGTCGCCGGGTTTGATGGTCTCGCCCGCACCGCTTTGCAGCAGCTCGCGTGCTGCATCGGGCACCCTGATCCGGTAGCGATCCAGAATGGCCAGGGCATCAGCGCAGGTGGTGGGATCGGCCACGGTCGGACCCGAGGCGATATCAGGCAGTTGGTCGCCGGGCACATCAGAAATCAGCAGCGTCAGCACCCGTGCAGGTTGGCACAGCGCCGCCAATCGTCCGCCCTTGAGCGTGGACAGGTGCCGGCGTACGCAGTTCATTTCACCGATGTAGGCGCCGCTTTTCAACAGCTGCGTGTTGATGGTCTGCTTGTCTGCCAGACTCAGGCCAGCGGCGGGCGCCGGCAGCAGGGCCGAGCCACCGCCTGAGATCAGACACAGCACCATATCGTCCGGGCTCAGGCCCTGGACCAAACCCCGGATTCTTTCTGCGGCCTGCAGCCCGGCCAGGTCTGGTACCGGATGGGCTGCTTCAACGATTTCGATGCGATCGCACGCCACGCTGTAGCCATAGCGCGTGACGACCAGACCACTGAGCTGCTCTTTGGGGCCGCGCCAGTGGTCTTCTACCGCACGCGCCATAGCCGCCGATGCTTTGCCCGCACCGATCACGATCAGCCGTCCCTTGACGGATGCGGGATCGGGCAGATGCGGCGGTACCGCCACTGCTGGCTGAGCCGAGGCGATGGCGCTTTCGAACATTGCTCGCAGCAGTTGACGAGGGCTCATGGCAGGCTGACTCCTTCCGCCACCGGGCTCTTGCTGCTACGCAGCCGGCAGCAGGGCTGGCCGTCCTCGTCTTGGCACCCCCACATGGTGTCTGAATCAGGCCTGGGAAATCTGAAAGTTGCCGGCCATCTCCAGCGCCCGCACCAGGCTGGAGTGGTCGAGCTGGGCGCCGTTATGGGCCGCGCAACTGTTCATCATCTGCAAGGCACTGGCGGTGTGAGGCAGCGACAAGCCTAGCGCGTTGGCGCCTTCGAGCGCGAGCTTGAGATCTTTTTGGTGCAGTTCGATGCGAAAGCCCGGATTGAAAGTGCGCTTGATCATGCGCTCGCCATGCACTTCAAGGATGCGGCTGGCTGCAAAGCCGCCCATCAAGGCCTGACGAACCTTGGCAGGGTCTGCGCCGGCTTTGGCCGCGAAGAGCAGGGCCTCGCCGACCGCCTCGATGTTGAGTGCAACGATGATCTGGTTGGCCACTTTACAGGTCTGGCCATCGCCGATACCGCCGACCCGCGTGATGTTTTTACCCATCAGCTCGAACAGCGGCTTGATGCGGTCAAACGAAGCTTCAGTGCCACCGACCATGATGGTCAGGCTGGCCGCCTTCGCGCCGACTTCGCCCCCCGAGACCGGGGCGTCAAGATAGTCGCACCCCGCGGCGGCGATGCGCTGGGCAAATTGTTTGGTGGCAATCGGCGAGATCGAGCTCATGTCGACCACCGTCTTGCCCGGGCTCAGACCTTGGGCGACACCTTGATCACCAAATAGCACCGCCTCGACATGGGGCGTGTCTGGCACCATGGTGAAGATGATGTCAGCTTGCCGCGCGACATCGGCGGCTGTCTTGCAGACCTTGGCGCCGGCCTTTTGCAGGGCCTGTGGCACGCCGCTGCGTGAGTGCGCAAAGAGTTCGTGGCCGGCGGCCAGCAGGTGCCCGGCCATGGGCGCACCCATGATGCCCAGGCCGATAAATCCAAGTTTCATGTGAGCTTCTCCGAAAGCGATCAGGTCCTGACCATGCAGGGCATCTTGGGGTTGAAGGTCCAGCCTGGCATCAGGTATTGCATGGCGACGGCATCGTCGCGCGCACCCAGGCCGTGTTGTTGGTAGAGAGCGTGGGCTTTCATCACCGCGTCCATGTCAAGCTCTACCCCCAAGCCGGGCTTGGCGGGTACATCGACCCAGCCGCCGCGAATTTGAAGCGGCTCGCGGGTCAGAAACTGACCGTCTTGCCAGATCCAGTGCGTATCGATTGCGGTGACCTTGCCCGGTGCCGCCGCCGCGCAGTGAGTGAACATGGCCAGCGACACATCAAAGTGGTTGTTGGAATGTGATCCCCAGGTCAGACCGTGCATCTGGCACAGCTGCGCCACCCGCACCGAACCTTGCAGAGTCCAGAAGTGGGGATCGGCCAGCGGTATGTCCACCGACTGCAGGGCAATGCTGTGCGCCATCTCACGCCAGTCGGTGGCGACCATGTTGGTGGCTGTGGGCAGCCCAGTGGCGCGGCGGAATTCGGCCATGACTTCGCGCCCTGAGAACACGCCCTCCGCACCGCAGGGGTCTTCGGCGTAGGCCAGCACGCCGTGCAGCTTGCCCAGCAGCCGCACCGCGTCTTTGAGCAGCCAGCCCCCGTTGGGGTCGAGTGTGATGCGCGCCTTCGGAAAACGTTCATGCAGGGCCACCACGGCCTCCACTTCCTGCTCACCGCGCAGCACCCCGCCCTTGAGCTTGAAATCTTCAAAGCCGTAGCGCGTTTGTGCCGCTTCGGCCAGGCGCACCACGGCCTCGGGGGTGAGCGCCTCTTCGTGGCGCAAGGCAAACCAGGCGTTGTCGGCATCGGGCTCACCCCGGTAGGCCAGTTGGGTCTTGCGGCGGTCGGCGATATAGAACAGGTAGCCCAGCATCTGCACCCTCTCGCGTTGCTGGCCCTCGCCGAGCAAGGCGCACACCGGCACGCCCAGGTGTTGGCCCAGCAGGTCGAGCATGGCACTTTCGGCGGCGGTCAGGGCGTGGATGGCTACGCGCAGATCAAAGGTCTGTTGCCCGCGGCCTGCACTGTCGCGGTCGGCAAAGCGCTGGCGCATCAGGTTGAGCAGTCGGTTGTAGCTGCCTATGGGTTGGCCCACCAGCAGGGGGCTGGCTTCCTCCAGCGTCTGGCGGATTTTTTCGCCACCGGGCACCTCGCCAACGCCGGTGTGGCCTGACGAGTCGGTGAGGATGAGCAGGTTGCGGGTGAAATAGGGTCCGTGAGCGCCGCTGAGATTGAGCAGCATGCTGTCATGACCCGCCACAGGAACAACCTTTAGGCGGGTGATGACGGGCGTCGTAAGAGGAGAGGTTTGCATGACTTAAAGATCAGACATCGTACAACTTTATTCAAAATCGCTCATCCGGGCAAACCCGAGACTGGGGGCCGGTTTTGACCGGTTTCAGCTGAGCTTGCCCCGGGCTGGCGGGCTGCTTGATCGAATCAAGCCCCTTCTTGGTTCCCGCGGCGCAAACGATCGCGGCTGTTGGACAGGTGGGTGCGCATGGCTGCGCGTGCCGCTTCAGCGTCCTGGGCGGCGATCGCATTGAAGATGCTCTCGTGCTCAAGGTTGACCCGGCGCAGATAGGCCTGCCGATCTGCGGTCATCAGTTCCGAACCTTGAAGGCGCCGCCGAGGAATGACCCCCAGGCCCAGCGAGCTGATCAGATCGACGAAATGGTGGTTCTGGCTGGCCTTGGCCACCTCACGGTGGAAATCAAAGTCAGCGCCCACTGCGTCTTTTCCTTCCGTCAATGCTTGACTAAAGTTGTCCAGCGCCTTGCGCATTTCAAGCAGATTGTCATCTTGGCGGCGCCGCGCAGCCAGCGCCGCAGCTTCGGTTTCCACGCTGATGCGAAATTCGAGCAGGTTGATGACTTCACGCAGCGTGCTCAGTTGCTCGGGGCTGACCCGAAAGGCCGGCGACTCGTTGGGCGCACGCACGAAGGTGCCCACACCATGTCGGGTCTCGACCAGCCCGGCGGCCTGCAGCCGTGAAATGGCTTCACGCACAACCGTCCGGCTGACACCGAAGCTCTCCATGATGGACGCTTCGGTGGGCAGTCGGTGGCCGGCGGGTAGCCGCGCCTGCTGAATCTCCTCCGTGAGTTTGTCGACCAGGCCATGGGCCAGGGTGCGAGGTTTGCGGTGCTGGGACGTCGTTGAGTTCACTAGGGAAAACCCCCGGTTGGTCGTTGCTTGTTCTGGGAATAATAGCCGATATGTTGTCTGACAACCGACAAGATACCTAAATTTCCAAATCTCCGCAATCCCCTAGGCGCCAGTTAGATCAATGTCTTCATTCCAAGTGATTGCTCGCGGGCCCGACCGCGTTGGCGAGTCCCCGCTGTGGGACGATCGTCTGCAAGCCTTGTGGTGGGTCGATATCGAGTCACGTTGCATACGGCGCTGGCTGTCGGCCTCAGGTGCCGTGACCTCGTGGGTTCTGCCTGAGCGCATTGGATGCATCGCACTGGCAGATGACGGCAGGGTAATCGCGGCCCTGGAGGGCCGCATCGTCGCGGTCCGCCTGGACGATGCAGGGGCCACCGACCTTGAAGACTTGGCCGTGATTCAGCACCCCGGCGCTGGCATGCGGTTTAACGACGGCCGTTGTGACGCCGCCGGCCGTCTTTGGGTGGGCTCTATGGTGATGGACATGTCGCTGGGGCTGGCCCTGGGGGGGCTTTACTGCCTTGACGAGCGCGGCCTGGGAGGCCCGCATGTGGAGGGGCTCTACACCTCCAATGGCTCGGCCTTCAGCCCGGATGCCCGGACCTTCTATTTGTCGGACTCGCATCCCCGATCGCAGCAAATTTGGGCCTTTGATTTTGACCTTGCGCATGGCCGCCTGGCCAACCGTCGCCCCTTTGTTGATATGCGCGATAGGCCAGGCCGCCCAGACGGCGCGGCGGTAGACCGTCAAGGCTGCTATTGGATTTGCGCCAACGACGCTGGATTGGTGCACCGCTTTTCGCCATCGGGCCGATTGCTGCAATCGGTACCGGTCCCTTTCCCCAAGCCGGCCATGTGCTGTTTGGGTGGCGAGGATTTGCGCACCCTGTTCGTCACCTCCATCATGCCGGCCGACCCAGCCTTGGACACGCATGGCATGAGCGGTGCTGTAATCGCCTTGCAAACCGAGGTTGCCGGCCAAGCTGAACCTCGCTTCTCAAGATTTCCGGCTACGGCGCTACAAGCCCAGTAGCCACTTTCCTCAACCCAACCCCTTTCATCAACCTGCCTAGGAGGCTTCATGACACTTAAGAAAACCCTGTTGGCCGTTTCGGCCGTCTGTATTTCGATGGCCGCGCAGGCGGCTGAATTCCGCTCGGCGGATGTGCACAATGCCGACGACTATCCCACCGTGCTGGCGGTCAAGCACATGAGCACCGTGCTGGAGAAGGCCAGCGGTGGCAAGCACAAGATCAAGGTGTTCAACAAGGGCGCGCTCGGCTCCGAGAAAGAAACCATCGATCAGGTCAAGATTGGTGCCCTGGACATGGTTCGCGTCAATGTGGCCCCCATGAACGGTGTCTGCCCGATGACCATGGTGCCCACCATGCCCTTCCTGTTCCGCTCGGTCGACCATATGCGCAAGGCGCTCGATGGCCCGATCGGCGAGGAAATCCTCAGGTCTTGTGAATCGGCCGGCTACGTCGGCTTGGCCTTCTACGACTCCGGAGCGCGCTCGATCTACGCGAAAAAACCAGTTCGCACCGTGGCTGATGCCAAGGGTATGAAGATTCGCGTGCAGCAGTCGGACTTGTGGGTGGGTCTGGTCAGTGCCATGGGCGCCAACGCCACCCCGATGCCTTATGGCGAGGTCTACACCGGCCTGAAAACGGGCCTGATTGACGCGGCGGAAAACAACTTCCCTTCGTACGACACCGCCAAGCACTTCGAAGCTGCCACTGTGTATTCCAAGACCGAGCACTCGATGGCCCCTGAGATTCTGGTGTTCTCCAAGGTCGTTTGGGACAAGCTCCCCAAGGCCGAGCAGGACATGATCCGTGCAGCTGCCAAGGATTCGGTGCGTGTTCAGCGCGCCGCCTGGGACGATCAGGAAGGCAAGTCGCTGGCCCGTGTCAAGGCGGCCGGTGTGCAGATCGTTGAAGTGGACAAAAAGTCCTTCCAGGCTGTCATGGCGCCGGTCTATGACCGCTTCATGACCACCCCCGATATGAAGCGACTGGTCAAAGCCATTCAGGACATCAAGTAATCAGACCGGGGCTCCCAATGAGCCCGCCCGGCGCAGCTGCAGTATGAGACTTTGCAGCGCGCCGGGTTTTTAGGAACTGCTGTCCATGTTGACCAAATTCTGCGCTGCGCTGGCCAAGCTGAGCTTGATGACCGCAGTCGCTTTGCTACTTCTTTTGATCCTGTGTGTTCAGTGGCAGGTCTTCGGCCGCTATGTGCTCAATGACACCCCGACCTGGGCTGAAAACCTGGCTCTGTTGCTGGTTCTCTTTGTCACTGCATTCGGACTGGCCGTGGGTGTGCGCGACGCCGGCCACATCGGACTGGAATCGCTGGTTGTGCTGCTGCCCGAAAAATGGCAGCGCCGTATTGAATTTCTGATCCACACCCTGGTTGGGTTGTTTGGTGCCCTGATGGTCTTTGGGGGTTGGACCTGGGCCATGGCCAAATGGGGCGAGAAAAAACCGATGCTGCCGGTACCTGACGGCATTGACTACGTCCCCATCGTTATTGCAGGTGCGCTGGTGTTGCTTTTCTCGATTGAACACATCGTGGCACTGGCGCGCGGCCAGCGCGTGGAGCCCGCATGGAACTGACCGTCCTCGCGGTGAGCTTCACCCTTCTTCTGATTCTGGGCGTGCCGGTTGCATTTGCCATCGGTCTGTCGTCTGTGGCGACCATTCTTGCGGCTGGGCTGCCGATGGCCATCGTATTTCAGAAGATGGTCGGCGGCATGCAGACCTTCTCTTTTCTGGCCATCCCCTTTTTCATTTTTGCCGGCGAATTGATGCTTTATGGCGGCATTGCCGACCGAATCATCCGCTTTGCCAACAGCCTCGTCGGCCATGTGCGTGGTGGCCTGGGTATGAGCAATGTGCTGGGCTGTACCATTTTTGGGGGTGTCGCGGGATCGCCCATGGCTGATGTGTCGGCCATCGGTTCCGTGATGATCCCGCTGATGAAGAAGGAAGGCTATGACACCGATTACGCAGTTAACGTAACCACGCATGCCTCACTGGTCGGCGCGATCATGCCCACGTCCCACAATATGATCATCTTCACGCTGGCCACCGCGGGTATTGCCTCGGTCAGTGTGCTGGGCCTGATTCTGGCTGGGCTGATACCGGCCATCATTCTGACGGTCTGCAACATGGCAGCGGCTTATTGGGTGGCGGTTAAACGCGGGTATCCGGTGCACGGTCAGTTTCCGGGCTGGGCCATGGTGCTCTCGGCCTTTTTGGCCGCTCTGCCCGGATTGCTGGTGGTGGTCATCATTCTGGGCGGCATTCTGTCAGGGGCTTTTACCGCCACAGAATCAGCATCGATTGCAGTGGCCTGGGCCTTGCTCATCACGACCGTGGTGTATCGCACGCTCACCTGGGAAAACTTCATGAAGGCCTGTGCCAAGGCCTGCAAGACCACCGGCGTGGTCCTGCTCCTGATCGGTATCTCAGCGGCGTTCGGCTACTTCTTGGCGCTCTACGAGGTGCCGCAGAAAACCGGCGAACTGATGAAGATGGTCAGCGACAACCCCATCGTGATCTTCTTCATGATCAATGTGCTGCTGTTCATTCTGGGGACCTTCCTGGACATGGCGGCCACCATATTGATCTGCACCCCGATCTTTATGCCCATTGCCATGCAGTACGGCATGGACCCTCTGCAGTTTGGCATTGTCATGCTCATCAACTGTGCGCTTGGCTTGAACACGCCACCGGTAGGAACGGTTCAGTTCGTTGGCTGCGCAATTGGCGGCATCTCTGTGGGTCAGGTGATGCGAACCATCTTGCCGTTTTACACCGCACTGTGCATGACCCTGCTGGCCGTTACCTATGTGCCGGCTTTTTCCCTGTGGCTTCCTGGCCTCCTCAAGTAAGCCAAGATCCGCATGTCTTCTTCGGGCGATCCCCTCCTCCTGCGCATGCACCGCGAGGACAACGTGGCCATCGTGGCCAACGAAGGGGGCTTGCCTGCCGGCACGGTGATCCCCGAGGGGCGGGTTGGCGCTGGGCTGGTCCTGCGTGAGAAGGTGCCGCAGGGCCACAAGGTGGCCTTGCAGTCCATTGAGGCAGGGCAGGCCGTGCTGCGTTACAGAGTGCCCATCGGCTATGCCTTGTCGGCCATTGAGGCCGGCAGTTGGGTGCACGAACGATTGCTGCAAATGCCTGCGGCGCGTGCGCTGGAAGGCTTGCCGATGGCGACCTTGCGTGCGGCCGACCTGCCGCCTCTGGAGGGCTACACCTTTGAAGGTTATGTCAACGCGGATGGCTCGGTGGGTACTCGCAATTTGTTGGCCATCACCACCACGGTTCAGTGCGTGGCCGGGGTGGTGGACGTTGCGGCCGAGCGTATTCGGCGCGAACTGCTGCCCAAGTATCCACAGGTCGATGGGGTGGTTGCGCTTGAGCATACCTATGGCTGCGGCGTGGCCATCGAGGCGCCTGGCGCCGAGATTCCGATTCGGACCCTTCGGCATATTTCGCTCAACCCGAATTTCGGTGGCGAGGTGATGGTGGTCAGTCTGGGATGCGAAAAACTGCAGCCCGACCGCCTGCTCCCCGCTGGCAGTATTCCGATCGGCGCCGGGGCCCAGCCAACGCTGAAGACGGTCTGCCTGCAAGACGCGCATCACGTCGGCTTTGCCTCCATGATTGACGACATTGTTGAAAGTGCTCGCCCTCATTTGGAGCGGCTTAATGCGCGTCGGCGACAGACTGTGCCGGCGAGCGAGCTGGTGGTGGGCGTACAGTGCGGCGGCAGCGATGCCCTGTCCGGCGTCACGGCGAACCCGGCCGTCGGTGCCCTGGCCGACCTGCTGGTGCGCGTCGGTGCCACGGTGATGTTTTCTGAGAACACCGAGGTGCGCGATGCGGTCGATCAGCTTACTGCGCGGGCCGTTTCACCGGAGGTGGCCCAGAGCATCGTCAATGAGCTGGCGTGGTATGACCGTTACCTGCAGCGCGGGCAGGTGGACCGCAGCGCCAACACCACCCCGGGCAACAAGGCCGGAGGCTTGTCCAATATCGTTGAGAAGGCGATGGGGTC
>JBILUT010000029.1:0-8941 GCA_044370875.1 Polaromonas sp.
ATCTCTGCGGGCAGGCCGGCTTCCTCGTGCAGTTCCCGGATGGCGCAGTCCAGCAAGGACTCTCCGGCGGGTAGCCCGCCGGCGGCCAGGTTGTCGATGCGGCCCGGGTCGGTGGCCTTGCTCAGGGCGCGGATACCGCACCAGATGTGGCCGTCGGAGCGAAAACCATTGATGTGTACCGCATGACTGCGCAGGCCAAAGAAGCGAAAGGCGGCCCGCTCCATCCGGAACCACTCGGCATGCTCCGGGCCCGGGGCGTCTTGAATTTCGCCCAGGTAGCTGTAAAGCTCATCGCGCCAACCCTGGATCCAGCCTGCCTCCCGAAGCTGCTGGGCTGCCTGGGCCAGCAAGCTGCTGCGGATGCGGCTGTCAAGCGCGTCTGCTTCCCAGGTGACGGCCTGCGCGTCGCGGCGGCACATCGGCAGTCGATGGCACAGGGGCTCGATGTGTTCTGGCGCCAGCCAGCCGATGCGTTGCCCGCCCAGCATCAGGGGCTTGAAGTCCGCAGGCCGTTCATGATCGACCTGCTGCAGAATCTGGCGCAGCGTGTGGTTGTCTATGCCTGACCAGGCCGAAAGCAGCCGGTGATGCCTGGGGTCTTCAGGGCGATGCATGAGCGCTCACCAATGGGGTGGGCGCTTGTCGATGAAGGCCTGCACACCTTCCAGCGCTGTGGCGTCCATCATGTTGCAGGCCATGGTCTTTGCGGCATCCTCGTAGGCTGCTTGCATGCCAGTCTCAAGCTGTCGGTAGAAGAGCTGCTTGCCCAGGGCCAGTGCCAGACGCGGCTTTCCCACAATGCGTTCGACCAGCGCTTGCACGGCGTCATCAAGTCCTTGAGGGTCAGCCACACGGTTGATCAGTCCGAGACTTTGGGCCTGCTCGGCACTGATAAAGTCGCCGGTGGCCAGCATTTCAAAGGCTGCCTTACGGGGTAGATTGCGCGACAGTGCCACGCTGGGGGTGGCGCAAAACAGGCCGAGGTTGACGCCGCTGACTGCAAAGCGGGCCGTGCGGGCGGCTACGGCCAGATCACATTGGGCCACCAGCTGACAGCCGGCGGCGGTGGCCACGCCCTGCACCTTGGCGATCACCGGTACGGGTAGCTTTTGCAGGCTCATCATCATGCGTGCGCACTGGTCAAACAGACGCTGGTAGTAGGCAAGCTCGGGCTCGGCACGCATCTGTCGAAGGTCGTGGCCGGCGCAGAACGCTTTGCCCGATGCGGCGATCACCACCACGCGCAGCGAGGCGTCTTGCGCCAACAGGTCGATCTGCTGCTGCAGGGCTTGCAACAGCTCCTCGCTCAGTGCATTGAAGGCGTTGGGGCGATTGAGCGTGAGCGTGGTCACACCCCGGCTGTCGTCCTGACGCAGCAGCAGTGGCTCTTGCAGATTCTGCATGGCGAACTCCTATTCGATGGCCGAGGCCGACTTCGCCCGCTCGCGCAGGGCAAATTTTTGAATCTTGCCGGTGGAGGTCTTGGGGATCTCCTCAAAACGGATCTCGCGCGGCACCTTGTAGCCAGCCAGCAAGGATTTGCAGTGGGCCACCAGATCTTCTGCACGGGCGGTGCTGCCGGGCTTGAGCTCGACATAGGCCAGCGGGGTTTCGCCCCACTTGGGATCGGGCTTGGCCACCACCGCGCAGGCCAGCACATCGGGATACCGGTAGAGCGCGTCCTCCACTTCTAGCGAGCTGATGTTCTCGCCGCCCGAAATGATGATGTCCTTGCTGCGGTCCCGGATCTTGACATAGCGGTCGGGCTCCATCACGGCCAGATCCCCGGTGTGAAACCACCCGCCCTCAAAAGCCTTGCGGGTGGCCTCCGGGTTCTTCAGGTAGCCCTTCATCACGATGTTGCCGCGGAACATGATCTCGCCCATGGTCTGGCCATCGGCCGGTACTTCCGTGAGCGTCTGCGGGTCCATCACGGTCATGCCTTCCTGCAGCGCATAGCGCACGCCCTGACGTCCATTGAGTCGGGTCTGCTCTGACAGATCCTGCTGGATCCAGCTCGGCCTTTGTACCGCCACCGCAGCTGGTCCGTAGACCTCGGTCAGACCGTAGACATGGGTGATCGCAAATCCGATTTTGGCCATGCCCTCGATCATGGCGGCTGGCGGAGCGGCACCGGCGACCAGACCCCGCACCTGTTGGGTGATGCCGGCCCGCATCGGCTCGGGGGCGTTGTAGATCAGGCTGTGCACGATGGGAGCGGCACAGTAGTGGTCGATGCGGTGTTCCCGCATGGCAGCCAGGATGGAAGGCGCGTCGACCTTGCGCAGGCACACATGCGTGCCGCCAAGCAGGGCCACCGTCCAGGGGAAGCACCAACCGTTGCAGTGGAACATCGGCAGGGTCCACAGATAGGTGGGAAAGTGCGGCATGGTCCAGGTGGTCGCATTGCACACGGCATTGAGGTAGGCGCCGCGGTGATGGGTGACCACGCCCTTGGGGTCACCGGTGGTACCGCTGGTGTAGCTGACCGCAATCGCGTCCCATTCGTCACGCGGACCTTCCAGATGCGCCAAAGGAGCATGTGCGGCCAGCCAGGCTTCGTATTCATGGGTGCCCAGCCGATCACCCGGCCCATCGTACTGGCTGTCGCAGACATCGATCACCGTCAGGTCGCGGCCGTGCTCGGTACGCAGGCGGGCCAGTGCCTGGGCCATGACCGGGGCGAACTCCCGGTCGGTGATCAACACGCGGGCCTCGCAATGATTCATCTGCCAGGCCAGCAAAGCCGCATCCAGGCGGGTGTTGAGGGTGTTGAGCACCGCGCCCAGTGCGGGCACTGCATAGTGCGCCTCCACCATCTCGGGGGTGTTGGGCAGCATCACGCTGACGGTCTGACCAGGACCGATGCCCAGGGCGCGCAGTGCAGAAGCCAGGCGGGCCGAACGCTCGCGCGTCTGGGCCCAGGTGTAGCGTCGCTGGCCGTGGATCACTGCCGGCAGGTCGGCAAACACTTCGGCGCTGCGCTCGACAAAGCTGACCGGTGAGAGCGGCGTGTGATTGGCCGGGGTCTTGTCGAGGTAAAGGTTGTAAATGCTCATGGGCAAATCCTCTGCGGCTGCGGGCACATCGTTCGGCAAGGGCTCGCCCCGCATGATAGGCCGGCTTGGGCCTTCGCTGACACACCCTGGGCGGTTTGACTCTCTGGCGGGCGCTGGATCCGTCCCACAGCGCAACCGGGTCCCCGGCGTGCCGGCGGGCTACAAACAGGCCCGATGGGCACCAACGATACGCACAGCGCCGGATGGGTCGGGCTGGACCAGGCTGAGGCCCAGCGACGGCTCGACCGTGACGGGCCCAACGACATCGAACCGGCCCGCCGTCGCTCCCTCGGTCGCAGGCTCGTGGGTCTTCTGGCCGAGCCGATGTTTGCGCTTTTGCTGGCGGCCGTGTTCATCTACCTGGCCTTGGGTGATCTGGGTGAAGGCATCACATTGGCGGCTTTCGTTCTGGCTGTGCTCGGCCTGACCTTGGTGCAGGAGGGCCGGGCCGACCGGTCCATCGAGGCGCTGCGACGGCTCAGTGAACACCGGGTGCAGCTTGTGCGCGACGGGGTAACCGTGGAGAGACCGGCCCGCGAGGTGGTGCAGGGCGATCTGGTGTTGATCAGCGAGGGTCAGCGCATTGCTGCCGATGGGCGCCTGGTGCAGGCAAGCAACCTTCAGCTTGATGAGTCTTTGCTCACCGGTGAATCGGTACCGGTGAGCAAGCAGCCTGGTGGGCAGGGCGTCTGTGCCGGCGAGCGGCTCTTTGCCGGCACCCATGTGGTGCAAGGCCAGGGCTTGATGCAGGTGCAGGCCACCGGGCCGCGCACCGAGGTCGGCAAGATTGGTCGCTCACTGAACGCCTTGCCGCAACTAACCACCCCGCTGCAGCAGCAGACTCAGCGCCTGGTGCGGGTGTTGGCCGCCTTGGCGCTGACTCTGTGCGCCCTGATGGTGGCCATCGAGGGCTATCGCAGTGGCCAGTGGCTGCCGGCTTTGCTGGTGGGCGTTGCGGTGGCCATGGCCATGTTGCCCGAGGAGTACCCGGTGGTGCTGGCCATTTTCCCGGCGCTTGGTGCCCGGCGCCTGGCTCGCTACGGGGTGCTGACCCGACGCATCTCGGCCATCGAAACGCTGGGCGCGACCACGGTGCTGTGTGCTGACAAGACGGGCACCATCACGCAGAACCGGATGGCGGTGCAGGCGCTGGCTGTTGGCGATGGAGCCAGCCCACAGCTGCTTCGTTGCCCGACGGATGGCTTGTGGCCGGCCGATGTCATGCCGGCCTTTCACCGCATCGCCGAGCACGCCATCTTGGCCAGCGCGCCGCAGCCCTTTGACCCGATGGAGCAAGCTTTTCACCGTATGGGGCTTGATTTTTTGCAGGGTACCGGACGACTTCATCAGTGGGATCTGGTGCAAACCTATCCCCTCAGCCCGCAGCTTCGTGCCATGTCCCATGTCTGGCGTGTCAGCGACGGGCAGGGCCATGTGATCTCGGCCAAAGGCGCGCCCGAAGCGGTGATGGATCTGTGCCATTTGTCGGCGATTGAGCGCGCGCAATGGCAGACGGTGGTTGAGCAAATGGCCCATGACGGGCTGCGGGTCTTGGCGGTGGCCCAGGGCCAGCATCCCAACTCGCGCTGGCCTGCCACCGCCCATGGTTTTGATTTCGAATGGATCGGCCTGATGGGTCTGGCCGATCCCCTGCGGCCCCAGGTGCCTGCGGCTATGGCCCAGTGCCGCCGCGCTGGGATTCGGGTGATCATGATCACTGGCGATCATCCGACGACGGCGCAGGTCATTGCTGCACAGGCTGGGTTGGCGGTGGGTCAGGTTTTGACAGGCGATGAGGTGGATGCCCTGAGCGAGCACGAACTCGATCAGCGCTTGCGCCAAACCACCGTTTGCGCCCGGATCGCACCGCAGCAGAAGTTGCGCATCGTGCAGGCGCTGGTGCGAAGCGGGGAGATCGTTACCATGACCGGTGATGGCGTCAACGATGCGCCTGCTCTGCGGGCTGCCCATGTGGGGGTGGCGATGGGCGGCCGGGGCACAGATGTCGCCCGCGAGGCCGCCAGCATGGTGCTGGTCGATGACGACTTCGCCTCCATCGTGCGCGGCATTCGGGTTGGCCGGCGCATCTTTGCCAATCTGCGTAAGTCCATGGGTTACATCTTTGCCATCCACATTCCGATCGCGGGCATGGCCATGCTGCCGGTGGTTTTTGCCTTGCCCCCCATCTTGCTGCCGCTACACATCGCGCTGATTGAGCTGGTGGTCGACCCGGCCTGCTCGCTGGCCTTCGAAAACGAGCCCGAAGAGCCGGGCATCATGGATCGACCGCCGCGTGACACGCAGGCCGCCCTGTTCGGCGCCCGGGATATGCTGCAATCGGCCGCTCAGGGCTTGCTGTTGCTGGGCGGAACGGCGCTGGCCTACCTGGCCTCGCTCTCGCCCGGGTCCGAGTCAGATTGGGTGTCCACAGAGCGCACTCGGTCCATGGTGCTGCTGGCCTTCGTGGCGGGCAATGCGCTGCTGATCTTGCTGAGCAAGTCGGGCCCGGCTCAAACTGGCCCCGTACTCCGGCCTGCGGAGCCGGGGACGAACTGGGTCGCCCCCTTGGTGGGTGGCGTATCGCTGGCAGCGGTCGGGTTGGTGCTGTACCAGCCGCAGCTGGCCTCTGCCCTGAAGCTGCAGCCGCTCGATGCCGCGAGCGTGGTGATGGCGGTCGTTTGTGGGCTGTCGGGACTGACTGTGGGACTGATCTTCAGGCGACTGCTACCTCTGCGGCAAGCGCTGCGCTGATGGCGGGAGGTCCGATCCGTGGCTGCGTCCCACGGACCGAGTTTGTCGGTGTCCGTGATAGCTCGGCCGTAGCCCGAACGCGAGCCTCAGGGAGTCTTGGCCCGCCGCAAGGCCTGCTGCAGATCACGATCGCCAGTCAGGTCCTGTGCCGATTCGTCGAGTTGCAGCAACAAGCCCATCACCTGGGCTCCATGCTCGATCGCGATCGAGCCGTATTTGATATCGCCCTGAACTCGGCAGCGGGCCTGTAGCTCGACACGTTCGCGGGCATGAATTTGCCCCGATACCTTACCGGCCACCAGCACCCGGTGGGCCATGATGTCGCCATGCACCTGGGCGCTTTCGCTGATCACCACGGTGACGGGCTCTCCGGACGCCGTGATGTTGCCTTCTACCCGTCCGTCGATACGTGTGCTTCCGCTGAGCTGCAGTTCGCCTTTAATCTGGCTGTGAGGGCCGATCAGGGTGTCGAAGCGCTCGGTGCTCTGGGGCATGGACAAATTGCTGTTTTCGCGACGACTGAACATGGAGTCTCCTTGTGAGTTTGTTGCGGCCTAGCGCCAGGACAGGGGAGCCAGCGCCTTGATCGGATCGACAGAGCGGCGCTGGTGCTCAATCTCATAGTGCAAGTGAGGGCCGGTAGAGCGACCGGTGTTGCCCAGGTGGCCCAGTGCCTGTCCGCGACCGACCCTCTGCCCCTCTTGCACCAGGCGCTGGCTGAGGTGGGCGTAGCGGGTCTTGTAGTGTTCAGCATGGGCCACCTCCACCAGCTGGCCGTAGGGACCGGCCCATTCAGAGCGAGTCACCACGCCGGGGGCCGTGGCCAGCACCGGCGTGCCGATCGGGGCCACGAAATCCATGCCCTCGTGGTGGGTGGGCACGCCACGCAAGGGATCGATGCGCAGACCGTAGCCGCTGGAGACCAGGAAATCTCCGGCCAAGGGCAGACCCACCGGCAATTGCGCCAGTCGCTGCACATCCCGGGTCCACTGCTGATGCAGCGCCAACCAAGCTTGATCCAGGGCGTTCCATTGCTGGGCCGTTTGTGTCAGCTCTCGGTGTAGCGCCGGGGTCTGCAAGGTCAGGCCGGGCAAGGTCAAGGCACTGAGCGGGCCGCCACGCCCAAACCATGTGGGCATCTCGCGTTCGATCCGCAAATTTCGAATGCCCACCAGCTCGTTGATCTGGGCCCGTGTGGTTTCAAGCTCGCCCACCCGCTGCACCAGTTGCCCCATTCTCTGGCGCAGTTGCTCGAGTTCGCTGCGGTAGGCCTGCTCGATTCGCTCCTGTTCATGCACGCTGGTCACGCCCCCGATCTGCTGCGCCACCTCGGGCGAGTAGGTCACCGCCAGACGCAGACCGATGAAATGCAGGACCACGCCGGCGATGACCAGCACCACGGCCAGCGCGGCGCCGGCGAGCATCAAGCCGCGCCGCGTGATGGAAAAGCTCACCACCTTGCCGGTGGGTCCGGACAACCAAATTAATTGCATGGGAGGGTCAGGCCGTACGGGCGACGATCAGAGCCGCGGGCCTGCCTCAAACTGTAGAGCCTCAAGGCCCAGGTTGCCAGCGCTGCAGATTGGGGTTTACAAGGACACGCTGGTCCAAATAGTCTGCTAAGCCGGCTTTGCGCGTCAGTTGGGCCCGGCTCAGGGCCGATGCTGCGACGGTCCCAGGGTGGTTGCACGCAGGCGCGAGCGCCACTGCCGGTCATTCAGCAAGCCCAGCAGGGCTGCACGGCGTGGGGCCCGGTGGTGTCCGTGCATGGCTTCAAGCGCATGCCAGAGCAGGGCCAGGTTACAAGAGAGGATCGGTCGACCGGCTGCGTCTTGGGGGTGACGGGCCAGGGCCGGCAAGGTGGGCATGCCGGTGCCCAGCAGCAGCACTGCGTCGACATCGGCACGGACCTCAGCGATGGCTTGTTCGGCCGCCCGACTCTCCAGTGCATAAATCGGGTGAAAGGCGCCAGAGTCAGTCGCCATTTGCACCACCTGCCGCACCTGAAGGTCGCGACTTTCCCAGTAAGCCTGGCTGTGCGCGGTTAGCCATGCCGGGTAAGGGCTGACCAGGGCCATCCGGCGCACACCCAGGCAGCGCATGGCTGCGACAACTGCCAGGGCCGAGTTGGTGACTGGCCGGCCGATTGCATGGGAGAGTTGCGTGAACAGCCGGTCTTCAGCCTCGGCACCCATCAAATAAGAGGCACCCGTGCAGGCGCTGGCCACCGCGCCCAAGGGTGCCTGGGCAAACTCGGCGATCCACCGTGGCAGGTGTTCGTAGTAGTCGCACAGTCGCGATTGAAGATCGGCCGCGCTGCTGGTCATGCGGGCCGCAAGCAACGTCACGCCCGGCGGGCACAAGATCTGAAATTCTGGTTCTACCGTGGTGTTGGACTGGGGTGTTAGCACGCCCAGTAGGCCCCGTGGCGCATACACCAGACTCATGATTGCGACCCGGCCTGGGCCAGCTGGCGGGCGCGGTCGAGCCCATCGAGCATCGAGGTCTGGCGCAGGTACCGATAAAGCCGATCGCGGTTGTCAACCAGCGCCTGCAACTGGGTCAGGGCTTGCCTGCGCTCCGTCAGGGAGCGCAATTGCATGCGAGCATGATTGCGGTCAGCCTGACCGATGATGTCGTCGCGAACCACCGGTAGACGCTGGCCTTCGTAGCGGTGCAGTCCTTCATCGCTGGTATCGCCGTCCAGGGCACGCAGCAGAACCTCGCACAAGCACATCGCATCATGGATGCCGCCGTTCATGCCCATGCCACCCTTGGGATTGTTCAGGTGCGCCGCATCCCCTGCGATGAACAACCGGCCCAGGCGCCATCTTGGAGCCAGCCGCTTGTGCACCCGGTAGGGTCGGATCTCTTGCAACTCGAAGAGGTGCTCGGGACCAAAAAGCGCGTGCAGCCGCGCGATGATGCGCTGCGGCTGAGCCTCTTCGTGGAGCGGGCGTTCGGCCCGGGGATGCAGGCTGACGCGCCAGAGATCGGGCAGGTGCAGCAGGCTGTAGGTGCCTTCATCCTGCCAGATGTAGTTGACGCCGGCCAGATCGGACCACAGGCCGGCAAAGTCGAAGTGGGTGGTCAGCAGCAAGGTGGTGTCGGGATAGGTGCTGCCCTCAAAG
>JBILUT010000031.1:0-8899 GCA_044370875.1 Polaromonas sp.
CTTGTGTCGGTGGTTCGATTCCGCCCCAGGCCACCAATACCCAACGCCTGACCGTTCTCGGTCGGGCGTTTTTATTGGCGAGCGTGTGGGGCCATGCCCATCCACACCCTCTCAGAACAAACCCACAATGACCCCATCATCGTTGACGTCAATCGACGAGGCGGCGGGTTGGGCTGGCAGACCGGGCATGGTCATGATCTCGCCGCAGATCAGCACCACAAATTGAGCACCGGCGGCCAGGCGCACCTCGCGCACGTCGATCTCGTGGCCTTCAATGGCGCCGAGTTGTTTGGGGTCGGTCCCCCACGAATACGGTGTTTTGGCAATGCAGACGGGCAGATCTCCATAGCCCTGGTCTTGCAGCTTTTGCAGCTGTGCTCGCACCTTGGCGTTGGCGGTCAGGCCCTTGGCTCGGTGCACGCGCCGGGCCACGGTTTCGGCTTTATCCCACAACGTGGCTGAGTCGGGATACAGGTAAGCCGGCTGCGGGTCTGGTGCATCGGCGCAGGCCATGACGGCGCGGGCCAGCTCTTCTGCGCCGGCCCCGCCCTCGGCCCAGTGGCGCGCCACCACCATCGGGGTGCCTGTGGCTGCCACCCGTTGCCGCACCAAATCGACTTCAGCCTCGGTGTCATGCACGAAGTGATTGAGTGCGACCACGCAGGGCAGTTGGTAGACCTGACGGACGTTTTCGATGTGCCGCTCCAGGCCAGCCAGACCTGCCGTCAAACGCTGCAGGTCTTCCCGCCCCAGTTGTTTGACGTCGGCCCCGCCCTGGTACTTGAGCGCCCGCACACTGGCCACGATGACCGCCGCGGAGGGCCACAGCCCCGATTTGCGGCACTTGATGTTGAGGAATTTTTCAGCCCCCAGGTCAGCGCCAAAGCCAGCCTCGGTGACCACCCAGTCCGCCAGCTTGAGGGCGCTGCGCGTGGCCATGACCGAGTTGCAGCCGTGCGCAATATTGGCAAAGGGGCCGCCGTGAATGAAGGCCGGGTTGTGTTCAAGGGTCTGTACCAGATTCGGCGCGATGGCATCGCGTAGCAGCGCGGCCATGGCCCCCGTGGCTTGCAGGTCCCGGGCGGTCACCGCGTGTCCGTCGAGCGAGGTGGCCACCACGATGCGCGAGAGCCGGTCCTTGAGGTCGCTCAGGCTGGTGGACAGACACAGGATAGCCATGATTTCGGATGCCACCACGATATCGAAACCATCTTGGCGCGGGTAGCCGTTGCCGGGTCCGCCCAGGCCCACCACAATTTCGCGCAGCGCGCGATCATTCATGTCGACCACCCGCTTCCAGCTGATGCGCCGCGCATCGATCCGCAGGGCGTTCCCGTGGTGGATGTGGTTATCGATCAGCGCTGCCAGCAGGTTGTGGGCCAGCGCAATGGCCTGAAAGTCGCCGGTGAAATGCAGGTTGATGTCTTCCATGGGCACAACCTGCGCCCGCCCGCCACCGGCCGCTCCGCCCTTCATGCCAAAGACCGGGCCCAGCGATGGTTCTCGCAGGCAGACGATGGCCCGTTGCCCGATGCGGTTGAGCGCATCGCCCAGGCCCACTGTGGTGGTGGTCTTGCCCTCACCGGCCGGGGTGGGGTTGATGCCGGTCACCAGCACCAGGCGCCCGTTGGGCCGGTTTTGCAGGGTCTTCAGGTGCGACAGCGTGACCTTGGCTTTGTGGTGGCCATAAGGCACCAGGGCTTCGGCGGGCAGCCCGATCTTGCGCGCAATGTCGGCGATGGGGAGCAGAGGGGTGGATTGGGCAATCTCAATGTCGGTGGGCATCGGCATCTCTCCGGTGGTCAGAGCGACATCATGCCGCAGTTGGCATGCCGCAGCCAAGTGGCGGGCCAGCCGCCCCGATGGGGCGCCCCTTCAAGAAGGGCCGCCCTGTTGATGGCCCGGCTCTACCTGGAGCCTCGCGGCGCTGAGCAAGTGCTCATTCAAGCGGTCTATATCGACCGGCTTGACCAGGTAGTGGTCAAAGCCGGCCAAGAGGGCCTTTTTTTGTTCATCGGGTTGGGCGTAGCCGCTGAGGGCAATGATCAGGGGCTTTGTCGCACCCTGCCGTGCGCGCAATTGGCGTGCCAGTTCTTTGCCGTCCATGCCGGGCAGACCGATGTCCAGGATGAAGACATCGGGCATCGTATCTGCGACCAGTGTCAGCGCTTGTTCGGCGTTTGGGGCCACGCGGCATTCGTGGCCGCAGGCTGCCAGAAACATCGACAAGGTGCGGGCGGCGTCGGGGTTGTCGTCCACCAGCAAGATGCGCAGCGGGGGCGTGCCGAGAGATTCAACAATCGGTCGAGGGGCGACCTCTTGGGCTTCGTGGCCGCGCTTGAGGGGCAGTTGCAGGGTCAGGCGGCTACCCCGGCCCACCCCAGGGCTTTCGGCCGTGATCCGGCCGCCGTGCAATTGCACCAGTTTCTTCGCCACAGCCAGCCCAAGGCCAAGACCGCCCTGCTGCCGATCGGCTTCTCGCTCGGCCTGCGAGAACAGTTCAAAGGCTCGGCGCAGCGTGTCTTCACTCATGCCGATGCCGTTGTCGGCCACCTGGACATAAACCGCGTCGCCGCCCGTCCAGACACGCAGCGCGATCAGGCCTTGAGCCGGGGTGTACTTGGCTGCGTTATGCAGTAAATTGGCCAGAACCTGAACGATGCGCTTGCCATCGGCCTCCACGATCAGCGGCGCCTGAGGCAAATCAAGTTCAAGCCGGTGGCCCATCTGCAGCAGCAGCTCTTGCGCCTGCTCCAACGATTCATGAATCAGGGTTTGCAGGCTGTGGCCGCGTAACTCCAGGCGGATCAGGCCCTGGCTGACGCGAGCGGTGTCGAGCAGGTCGTCGATCATGCCGCGCATGTGCCGCACCTGACGCGCGATGATGGCGCCAGTCTCGCGGATATGGTCACTGCTGACGCCGGCCTGGTTGATCAGTTCGGCCGCCATGGCGATGGGGGCCAGCGGGTTGCGCAGTTCATGCCCAAGCATGGCCAAAAATTCATCCTTGTGCGTATTGGCCTTGCGCTGCGCTTTTTCGGCCTCAATCCTGTCGGTGATGTCCATGGCCACCACCACTGCTCCGTCAACGCCCAGGTTGACTCCCCAGATCGGCGAGCCTGAACAGAGAAAGGTTCGGCGGGTGATGCCGTCCCGCGGCGAGGTGATCTCAATGATGTCTCGGCTGCTGTGACCCAGCAAGGCTCGGCTCAGCGGCCATTGCGATGGCTGCACCCGGCAGCCATGGCGTGCGCTGCCGTCGGCCCAGTGCCCCACCCAGGTAGTCGAGCCGGATTCGGGTAGGTTGCCCCAGGCTTGGCGGGCTTGCGCGTTGGCCAGCGTGATCTGGTTGTTCGCATCAATCACGATAACGGCTGCTGGGCTGGCGTCGAGCACCGCGGCCAGCCGGCTGCTGTCGGCCCGTGCCTGCGCGGCGGCCTTGCGCGCCTGTTCTTCGCTGAGCTTGAGCCGAGCCGCAGCCTTGGTTTGCTCGGTGATGTTCTTGAGCAAGATCGCCACCTGTCGACTACCTGGGCCGCCCATGCGAATCAAGCAGACGTCAAAGCTATGTGGGCTCCGCGTCATTTGGGTCGTCGTTTGAAGCACCTCACCGCTTTGCAGCACTTGGCGCAGGGCTTCGGACCAAAATGGCTCGCGTTCGGTGACCAGCTCTGAGATACGACGCCCCACCATATTTGAGAGCCCCGAATGAGATTCGTAAGCCGGGTTGACCTCGAGAAAGACATAGTCCAGCAGTCCTTTCTCAAAGGGATCAACCACCTCCACCATGCAAAAGCCCAGGTCCATTGAGTGAATCACGGCTGCGTAGTGCATGCGCTCGCGCCAGGTTGACCAGGGCCAGGGCTCAAGGCGGCTGCCGATCATCAGCACGCCCACGGCCCGGCCGTGTTCGTGCAGCGGGTGCAGGGAATAACTGATGGATGCCACAGGCGGCGCATCTGCGTAGGGCAGCATCAGGCTGGCCGCATCGCGGCTGAGGGTCTGGCCCGTGCGCATGACTTCCTGTGCATCGATCCGGATGGCTCGCCAGAGCTGCTCGGGGAACTCTGATTCGTCGCCACCGTGGATCGCCGCGCAGGCCGGGTTGAACAGGGGCGCGGGCCACGATGGACACCACACCATCATGGGAAGCGGGCTGGATTGACACAACTGGACGGCCTGGGCCAGCGCTGCTGACCGGGTCGAGATGTCCTCTGGGCCTTCGGGCCCCGTCTCCTCTGGGCTGAGTGAGGGCGCTTCCTTTGAAACAGAAGTCATCAACGACCTTTCTTAAAAGCTCGCTGGCGTGTCGGGCGGACTGTCACGAATCAGTCATAAATTGTCGACCTTCAAAGGCTTTTTTGAACAGCTCATCCGTAAGGCTTGGGGCCATGGCCAGTCGGACGAGGAGGGGCGATTACTTTAGGCCTGAACTATTTCGGGCCTGTTGCGTTAAGCTTGCGTCTGGCGTTCGGTTTTGAGGAGATCTCATGAAGATGGTGTGTATCGGTGGCGGACCGGCAGGGCTGTACTTTGCGCTGCTGATGAAGCAGCTCGATCCGGGCCATGACATCACCGTGGTGGAGCGCAACAAGCCCTATGACACTTTTGGCTGGGGGGTGGTGTTTTCAGACGCCACCATGGGAAACATGCGGGCCTGGGACGGCCCGACGGCCGATGCGATTGAGCAGGCCTTCAACCACTGGGATGATATCGAGCTGCACTTCAAGGGTCGCGTGATCCGCTCGGGCGGCCACGGCTTTGTGGGCATCGGCCGCAAAAAGCTGCTCAATATTTTGCAGGCGCGCTGTGAGCAACTGGGCGTGCGTCTGGTGTTCGAATCCGAAGTCGACAGTGATCTGGACTTTCCCGATGCCGACCTGATCATTGCCTGCGACGGCATCAATTCCAAGATACGCGGCCAGTACGAATCGGTTTTTCAGCCTGATATCGTGGTGCGCCCCAACCGCTATATCTGGCTGGGTACCCACAAGCTCTACGACGCCTTCACCTTCCTGTTTGAGAAAACCGAGCACGGCTGGTTCCAGGCGCATGTGTACAAGTTCGACGAGAAGACCACCACCTTTATCGTTGAATGTCCCGAATCGGTCTGGTTGGCCCACGGCCTGGACCAGGCCGACCAAGATCAATCCATCGCATTTTGCGAGCGGCTGTTCGCATCGAATCTGCAGGGTGCCAAACTGATGACCAACGCCCGGCACCTGCGTGGCTCGGCCTGGCTTAATTTCCAGCGGGTGGTGTGCGACCACTGGTGGCTCAAGAACGCCCACGGCAGCCATGTGGTGCTGATGGGCGATGCGGTGCACACCGCGCACTTTGCGATTGGATCGGGCACCAAGCTGGCGATTGAAGATGCGATCGAGCTGACCCGGCAGTTCAAGCGATTTGGTGACGACCCGGCCCACCTGGGCGATGTGCTCAAGGCTTACCAGGAAGCCCGGCGGGTGGAGACACTGCGCATTCAGAATGCGGCCTGGAATGCGATGGAATGGTTTGAAGTTTGCGGTAGCCGTTATTGCGACCAGCTCGAACCCGAGCAGTTTATGTATTCGATGCTCACGCGCAGTCAGCGCATCAGTCATGAGAACCTGCGTCTGCGCGACAAAGCCTGGCTGGAGGGCTACGAGACCTGGTTTGCCCAGCGTGCGGGCGTGAAGGTGCAAGGCTCGCCACCGCCCCCGATGTTCACGCCCTACACGGTGCGGGGCGTCACGCTCAAAAACCGCATCGTGGTCTCGCCGATGGCGCAGTATTCGGCCTCGGATGGACGGGTGGGCGACTACCACCTGGTGCACCTGGGCGCCCGCGCCATGGGCGGTGCGGGGCTGGTGTTTGCCGAGATGACTTGTGTCAGCGCAGAAGGTCGCATCACGCCGGGTTGCCCGGGGCTGTACCAGGCGGAACACACTGCCGCGTTTGCGCGCATTGCCCACTGGATTCACACCCACACCGACGCCAAGTTTGGTATACAGATCGGCCACGCCGGGCCCAAGGCTTCGACCCGTCGCGCGTGGGACGGCATAGATCAGCCCTTGCCGGCTGACGGCCCTGAGCCCAATTGGCCCATTCTTTCGGCCTCGCCGCAGCAGTACCTGGATGGGGTGAGTCAGCTGTCGCGTGCGATGACCCGTGACGATATGGACCAGGTGCGAGAGCAATTTGTGCAGGCCACCCGCGCTGCAGCGCAGGCCGGCGCCGACTGGCTGGAGCTCCATTGCGCGCACGGCTATCTCTTGTCGAGCTTCATCTCCCCGCTGACCAACCGCCGTACCGACGAGTACGGTGGCAGTTTGCAAGACCGGCTGCGCTATCCGCTGGAGGTGTTTGCTGCCGTGCGTGCGGCCTGGCCCGATGAGCGGCCGATTTCGGTGCGAATTTCGGCGCATGATTGGGTTGAAGGTGGCATCACGCCGCAGGACGCTGTGGAGATTGCGCGCGCCTTCAAGCGGGCCGGAGCTGACCTGATCGACTGTTCATCCGGGCAAGTCAGCAAAAAAGAAAAGCCGGTCTACGGGCGCATGTTCCAGACGCCCTTTGCCGACCGGATTCGGCAAGAGGCGGGCATTGCCACCATCGCTGTGGGGGCCATCAGCGAGGCCGACCATGCCAACAGCATCCTGGCCGCCGGCCGTGCGGATCTGTGCGCGGTGGCGCGGCCGCATCTGGCCAACCCGGCCTGGACCCTGACCGAGGCTGCCCGCATCGGGTACGTGCCAGTGGCCTGGCCGCGCCAGTACCTGTCGGCCAAGGCTCAGCTGGAGGCCAACTTCCAGCGTGAAAAAGCCGCCCAGGGCGGCCACTGACAAGGAGTGCCTCGTGACCATAGATCCTGGACTGCTCGCGGGTAACCGACGGCCGATGGCCGGCTATCAGGCTCGCCACTTTCTCTGGCGGGTCCGTGCTAGCGTGGCCACCATCACGCTGAACCGGCCCGAGCGCAAGAACCCGCTGACCTTCGAGTCTTACGCTGAACTGCGCGACCTGTTTCATCAGCTCAAGTGGGCCGACGATGTGCGTGCGGTGGTCATCCATGGCGATGGTGGCAATTTCTGCTCGGGAGGCGATGTCCATGAAATCATCGGCCCGTTGATTGCACTGAAGGCCCCTGAGCTGCTGATGTTCACGCGCATGACTGGCGAGCTGGTCAAGATGATGCGCGTGTGTCCGCAGCCCATCGTGGCCGCGGTTGACGGGGTGTGTGCCGGCGCCGGCGCGATCGTGGCCATGGCCAGCGACCTTCGGCTGGGTACGGCCCGCAGCAAGACCGCCTTCCTGTTCAACCGGGTGGGTCTGGCCGGCTGCGACATGGGCGCATGTGCGGTGTTGCCGCGCCTGATTGGCCAGGGCCGGGCCAGCGAGTTGCTCTACACCGGCCGGTCCATGAGCGGGGACGAGGGTGAGCGCTGGGGCTTTTTCAACCGCCTGTGCAGCCCCGAGGAGGTGGTGGCGCAGGCGCAGGCGCTGGCGGCCGACATGGCCGAGGGCCCGGCCTTTGCCAATGGCATCACCAAGACCATGCTGCACCAGGAATGGGCCATGACCATTGAGCAGGCGCTGGAGGCCGAGGCCCAGGCCCAGGCCATCTGCATGATGACCGAAGATTTCTCGCGCGCCTATCACGCCTTTGTGGCCAAGCAAAAGCCGCGCTTTGAGGGCAACTGAAAGGCGCATCATGGCCGACACCAGCTATTTGCACTGGCCCTTCTTTGAGCCGCATCATCGGCAGCTCGCCCAGCGTCTTCAGACGTGGGCCTCGGAGCATCTGACCGAAGGCCATGACCACGATGTAGACGGTCGTTGCCGCGATCTGGTCCGCCTGCTTGGGCGCGGCGGCTGGCTCTCTCACGCGGTCGCCGGTCGCGATGTGGGCGCCGCCGCGGAGGTGATTGACACCCGCACCCTGTGCCTGATTCGCGAGACCCTGGGCCGTCATGATGGGCTGGCCGACTTTGCCTTTGCCATGCAGGGCCTGGGCTCGGGAGCGATCAGCTTGCAGGGCACGCCCGAACAGCGGCAGCGCTACTTGCCGCGCGTGGCCAGCGGCCAGGCGATTGCTGCGTTTGCCTTGTCCGAGCCCGACGCCGGCTCGGATGTGGCAGCCCTGAGCTGCCGTGCGCGCGAAGAGGGCCATGATTTTGTGATCGAGGGCCAGAAGACCTGGATTTCCAACGGGGGCATCGCTGACTTCTATGTGGTGTTTGCCCGCACCGGCGAGGCCCCCGGCTCGCGGGGTATCAGCGCCTTTATCGTCGATGCGGACACGCCGGGCTTGTCGGTGGCTGAGCGCATTGATGTGATTGCGCCGCATCCGTTGGCACGGCTGGAGTTTCAAAATTGCCGCATCCCGGCTGCCCAGCGTCTGGGCGGTGCCGGCGAGGGCTTTAAGCTGGCCATGCGCACGCTCGATGTCTTTCGCACATCGGTGGCCGCTGCGGCTCTGGGTTTTGCCCGGCGCGCCCTGGACGAGGCGCTGGCGCGTGCGCGCGACCGCCGGATGTTCGGTGGCGTCTTGGCCGACTTGCAGCTGACCCAGGCCAAGCTGGCGCAGATGGCCACCGCTATCGACAGCGCGGCCTTGCTGACCTATCGCGCCGCCTGGCAGCGCGATCAGGGCCGCAGTGTCACGCGCGAGGCGGCGATGGCCAAGATGGTGGCCACCGAAAACGCGCAGCAGGTCATTGATGCCGCGGTGCAAATTTGGGGCGGGTTGGGGGTGGTCAGCCAGCAGCCGGTGGAGCGGCTTTACCGTGAAATTCGGGCCTTGCGCATCTACGAAGGCGCCACGGAAGTGCAGCAACTGATCATTGCCCGCGAATTACTCAAGGGCGCAGCCTGAGCTGCGAACCGGTTACCCCTCTAAGCTGATTGAACCAGGAGA
>JBILUT010000032.1:0-8849 GCA_044370875.1 Polaromonas sp.
CGCTGATGGAGGGCGTGGGCGAATTGGGACAGGCGAAGGACCCGGCCACCCATGCGCAGACACGCAGCCGACGCGCCCAGTGGCACGACGAGGCCACCGAAGTTCAGGCCAAGGCTGAACGCAATTTCGGTGGCAGCAACTACCAGCCCCCACCCCGGCAAAAGCCACAGGCCAGCCAGCACTTTGGTCCCCTGCTGGCCAGTTGCGAGGGCGCCGATCTGCGCCTGACGCCCTATGGGGTTCAGGTGTATGACGCCCAGGGCATGCGGCTCATCCCGGCCCGGCTGCCGGCCGTGCCGCGCGGCGAGGTGATCGATGAGTTGTGGGCCGTCAGCCGCGAGGGCCAGCCTGTGCGACACGATGGCCCGTGGTCGCGCGCCACGCTGGAGGTGTGCCTGGCGCTGCTGCAATCGCAGCAGCAAGGCTGCGACATCCTGATGCAACATCAGGTCGCCACGCGGCGCTAGAGGATCAGCCGGTTCAAGGATTTTCCGATGAGTAAGAAAGACCCAATGCCCGAACTGCTGCGCCATTGGCGGGAGGCGGTGCCCGACGACCGGTTGGCTCACCTCATTCGCGACGTGGCGCGGGCACAGATGCGGGCCCTGCAACTGCGGCTGGCCGATCATGGCGTGTCCTTTGGCCACTGGACCTTTCTGCGCATCCTCTGGCTCAGGGATGGACTGACCCAGCGCGAGCTCAGCGAACTCGCTGGCGTGATGGAGCCCACCACCTTCGCAGCGGTCAAGGCCATGGAAAGCATGGGGCTGGTTGAACGCAGGCAACTGGCGGGCAACCGCAAGAACATGCATGTGTTCCTGACCCGCACGGGCCGCAGCCTGGAGCGCAAACTCGTCCCACTGGCCGAGGAGGTCAACCGCATCAGCGTTGCGGGCAGCACCGCCACGCAAGTGGCGGCGGCGCGGCGCTTTTTGCTGCAGGTACTCGAAAATCTTGCGGCCGACGAAGCTGCAGGCCCCAAATCAGCCGCGTGAGGTCATCGATCAGCCGCTCAAGCCCGGCTCAGATGGCGTAGGTTTCGTAGGTGGCCGGATGAAAGATCTCTTCGACCTGCAAACGCCGGGACGACAGACCCTGCGCATGGTGATGGCGCAAGAAGGTATCGAGTGTGCTCCGGTTGGCCGCCACGCCGTACGACCAGAAATCTTCACCCAGCGTCTCTCGGGCAGCCTTGAGCTGTTCCTCAACAAAAGGCAGCGTCACCTTGGTCGCTGAGGTGTCTGAAAGCGCCTGCAAGGCCAGGTCCTTGGCCTGACTGAAGGCCTTGAAGACCGCCGCCGGCAGCCAGGGATGGCGCTCGCACAGACTCTTGCGAACGCCCACCACATGCATGATGGGAAAGATGCCAGTGCGCTTGTAGTAGTCGCGGGCTACCGCAGTCGGATCATCAAAAAGCCATCCCACATTCGGATTGCGCAGGGCCTGGGCACTGGGCGGTCGCGGGGCCATGAAGCCATCGATCTGGCCGCTGTCGAGCATTTGAGAGATGGTCAGGTCAGCCGGCGCCGATTCAAGGCGCACGCCCGCGGGTAGCCGCAGCGCGATCTTCTCGGGACGACCGGGCGTTTCGATGCCGCCGCGAACCCAGATGACGTCTTCCGGCGCCACGCCGTAATCGTCCTGCAGGATGGCCCGCGCCCAGACATTGGCACTGAGTTGATATTCGGGCAAGCCGATGCGCTTGCCCTTGAGATCCTTCGGCTCCGAGATGCGATCTTTCCGGACGTAAATCGAGGTGTGCCGGAAGGCCCGCGACAGAAACACCGGCACAGCCACATAGGGACAGTCGCCTTGGGCCGTCTTGACGGTGTAGCTGGAAAAAGAAAGCTCGCAGATGTCAAAGTCCTGGCTGCGCATGGCACGAAAGAACATTTCCTCGGGGTACAGGTTCATGTAGACCGGATCGACCCCGTCGATCTGCACGCGTCCGTCCAACAGGGCGCGGGTGCGGTCATAGTCACCCATGGCCACGGACAGCTGAAGTTTGCTCATACGGGTTCCATCCTTGTTCGGGCTCAGGCCTTGACCGAATAAGACGGCTCTAATTCGGGTCGCTCTTGTCCATCGGCCCACACATAGGTGCAGGGGTGGTCGCGCCAGTCCACCGTCTTGGGAATCACGGCCTGGTAAGCCACCACCGATGGGGTAATGGCCAAGTCGCCGGTGCCAATGGCCGGCGCACCGTCCTGAAAAGCCCGAACCGCCTCGAGCATCTGCTTGCGAAATTCAACAACCGCCATATCGCTGGCTCCGAGCCGGTCATGGGTCCGATCGGCGATCGGCCCCATGGTGACCCACATGGCAATATCCTGATTGGGAAAGCCGGTGATCCCGGTAAAGTTGCCAGCCTTCATCGCCTGGCGGTCCTGCCAGAACCGGTTGTCGTCGGTGCGCAGCGGCCGGTAATCGGGATCGAGATCAACGCCCACGGTCTGTCGCAAAAACTTGCGCCAGGTTTCAGTCTCCGGGGTCTGCGACGGGTGCCCCCAGGCAATGAAATAAAAAGCCGTGTGGGTATCGTCAATGGGCACATTCACATTGGCCACGTTGTACAAATTGTTCGGCGGTATCAGCACCGAAATGGGTGCAACGAACACCGTCGACCGCACATATTCATGCGTCGCAGCATTTTGGATGGGCCGACGAATAGCGGCATAACGGAATCCGTAGGAGCCCCGCTGCACCTGCATGCGTGGCGCCTTGTCGGTCGAGGGACGCAGCCAGTTGTTGGCCGTCGCCTTGGCCCCATCCACCCGGGCCGGCACCATATCGGAAGAATGCAGACTGGAACTGTGGGCCGAATCAATCGCCCCCTCAAGGATCTGCGCCCAGTTGCAAGGAATAACCGCCTTGGCAATGGTCACCCGCGTCTCTTCGGTCGGGGCCCACGGCGGGGGCTTGAATTCAGGCGCCTCCTCGGCAACGCCAAACCAGGCCCAGACCATGCCACCCCACTCTTTGACCGGATAGGCCTTGTGCTTGACCTTGGCCGCCAGACAACTGGCCGCCGGCTCGGACACCATCTCGATGACATGGCCCTTCACGTCCATCTTCCAGCCATGGTAGAGGCAGCGCAGCCCCCCCTCTTCATTGCGGCCGTAGACCAGGGACACGCGCCGATGCGGACAGGATTCCTCTAACACGCCCACTTGCCCGTCGGTATCGCGAAACACCACCAGCGGCTCACCAAGAACGCGGGCGCGGACCGGAGCGCAGTCGGGCTCACTGACTTCCTCAGTCAGGCAAACCGGCAGCCAATGCGCGCGCATCAGCCGACCCATGGGGGCGTTGCCTTCAATGCGGCACAGCAAGTCGTTTTCTTCAGGCGTGATCATGTTCAAGCCCCTTCGCAGGACCAACTATTTATTTAGGCCTCTAACTATATGGGAAACGCACCCATTCGGCAAGAGGACGGGTGCAATGGCCCTGTCCAGCGATTTCAGTAAAAACCCGCAGCCACCGGTGTTCCAAATGCAGGGGCGATTTAGCGCGTGTGCTTGGCGCACAATCTCTGCTCAGGTAAATCCCAGACACCTATGGAGAGCAAGCCCATGACGCAGCTTCCCACCGCGGGCCTGATCGGTATTGGCCAACTGGGCCTGCCGGTCGCCCGTAACCTGATGCAAGCCGGCTACAGCGTGGTCGGCTATCGACGCTCGTCGACACAAGCCTTCACAGACGCGGGCGGTCGCGCCTTGGCCAGCGCAGGCGAGGTCACGCGCCACTGCGATGTGCTGATGATGTGCCTGCCCGATGAGAAAGCCCAGCTGGCCGCGCTAGAGAGCGCCAACGGCGTGCTGGCGCATCTCAAGCCGGGGCAGATCGTGATCGAGCTGGGCACCTACAGCCGCGCCTTCAAGTTGGCGCAAGCCGATCGACTGCAACAGCGGGGCGCACGCGTGCTGGAGGTCGAAGTCAGCGGCTCTCCGCCGATGGTCAGTGCGCGCAAGGCCGCCCTGTACATCGGCGGACCCGCCGATCTGGTGCAGGAGTCTGAGGCGATGCTCAAGGCCATCACAGAGCATCACTTTCACCTGGGCGACTACGCTTGCGCGGTCTCAATGAAGCTCATCGCCAATTACCTGTTGACCATCCACACCCTGGCCGCTGCCGAGGCGATGGACATGGGCGCCCGCGCTGGCTTTGACCCGGCCCTGGTGGCCCGCGTGATCGCGCCAGGGGCAGGCGGATCAACCATGTTCAGCGTGCGCGCCCCGCTGATGGCCGAACGCAAATTCACGCCCGCGCCCGGTCCGTTCACAACCTTGGCCAAATACCTGGACCTGGGTGAGCAGATGGCCCGCGAACTCGGCTGTGCAGCGCCCCTGTTTTCTGCGGCCCTGCCCTACTTTCGGAAGGCCATGGACCAAGGCATGGCCCATGAAGACATCAGCGCCGTTATCAAACTCCTGGAAGCCCAGCGCCCGCGAACCCCATGAATCAAACCGCCGTACATCCGTCCTCCCTGCGCATCGTCTTTCACGGGAGTAACGCCGCTCAGTTCAGGCCTGGCCTTGAAAGCCTGATTGGCGCTGAGCACCAGATTGAGGTGCTCAGTGACGACCTGACTGATCCCGAGGACGTCGCCCACTTTCAAGCGGCCGATGTGGTGATCGGCATTCGATTGACGGCGCAAATGCCCAAGCTGCACAGGCTCAGGCTCTACCACGCCCCAGCGGCCGGAACCGACGCAATCGATGCTGCACTGCTGCCGGTCGGCAGCAAGCTGTGTAACTGCTTTGGCCATGAACAAGCAATTGCCGAATATGTCTTTGCCGCATTGCTCAGTCGCCATGTTCCCCTTGCGAAAGCCGATGCAGACCTGCGTCAGCAGCGCTGGACCTACTGGGCCGGCGCACCCAATGCCTTGCGCACCGAACTGGGTTCGCAAACCCTGGGGGTGGTCGGGCTCGGTCATATCGGACAAGCGGTGGCCCATCGGGCTCGCGCGTTCGGCATGCGGGTTCACGGCTGCAACCGTAGCGACAGCCAAGCCGATCGCGTAGACAGGCTGTGGTCCCTGGATGCACTCGACGCATTCATGAGCAGCGTCGATGCCGTGGTGATCACACTGCCCTTGACCGAAGACACCCGGGGGCTGATCGGCCCGCGCGCACTTGCGGCCATGCAGCCCCATGCGGTGCTGATCAATGTGGGCCGTGGACCGGTGGTCCAGGAACAGGCCCTGTTTGACGCGCTGCGAAGCCGGCAGATCGGCGGGGCTGTGATCGACACTTGGTACCAGTACCCTGGCTCTGGGAACACCACGGCTGCGCCATCGCAACTGGACTTTGCCAGCCTGGACAATGTGCTGATGACGCCTCACATGTCTGGCTGGACCCATGGCACCATTTCACGCAGGCAACAAACCCTGGCTGAAAACATCCGGCGCCTGGCCGACGGCAGGCCGCTGATCAATCAATTGGGCTGACCGACTGGCACCGCCTGATGCGTGCGATCGACCGCCATCCGAGGGCGACGAACCACACCCCCTGAGGTGACAGAGGGTTATTACTCACGATCCCGCCACCCGGGAGGGCGTACCATCTTTCACTGCTACCTGCAGCCCCCCGGAGAGAGTTTTTGTCTAAACCTGATGTTCTGGCCGTTGCCAAGCTGCACCCCTTTTACCGACAGGCACTCGACGCACATTACACCGTGCATGATCGAACCCACGAGCTCGATCCGGTCGCCTTCAAGCAAATAGCCCCCCGCATCCTCGGCGTTGCCGCCACCGGTGAATCCCCGGTGCCGCGCAGCCTTCTTCAAAGCCTGCCGTCGGCGCGGGTGGTTTCGGTCTTCGGCGTCGGTTACGACGGGGTCGACGTGGAAGCGGCCCTCGGCTTGCGCATTCCAGTGACACACACACCCGGCGTGCTTAGCGACGATGTGGCCGACCTGGCACTTGCGCTGGTGCTGGCCGTAGCCCGGCGCGTCGCGCAGGCTGATGCCTTTGTGCGGGCAGGTCGCTGGCCAGACGGTCCGATAGCCCTGGGCCGCAAGGTATCAGGAGCCCGCATGGGCATTGTCGGGATGGGGCGCATCGGACAAGCCATCGCCACACGCGCCCAAGCCTTCGGCATGTCGATTGCCTATACCGCCCGTACCGCCAAGGGTGATCTGCCCTATCGCTTCTTCCCGGATGCCGCTTCTTTGGCGGCTGCTTCAGACTTTCTGGTGGTCATTACCCCTGGCGGCGCCGCCACCCGCCACCTGATCAATGCATCGGTGCTTCAGGCGCTTGGCCCTCAAGGGTTTCTGATCAACGTAGCCCGTGGCAGCGTCGTCGATGAGCAGGCCTTGATCCAGGCGCTGACTGAAGGCAAGATCGCGGGCGCAGGCCTCGACGTGTTTGCCGACGAACCCCGGGTGCCCGAGGCTCTGTGGTCCATGCCGCAGGTGGTGTTGACACCCCACATGGCCAGCGCCACCACGCAGACTCGCCAGGCCATGGCGGATCTGGCCTTCGCCAACATGCAGGCAGGCATCGAGGGCCGTCCTTTGATCACACCCGTTCCCGAATGGACCGCATCGGCCCAACGCTGAAATGACCGCTCCACCTGACGCTGATTCGCTACGCCTGGTTGTCATGGGCGTATCGGGCAGCGGCAAGTCGACCCTGGGGAGCGCTTTGGCCGAGCGCATGGGCCTGGAAATGATCGATGGTGATGACCTGCATCTGCCCGAGAGCGTGGCCAAGATGCGTGCCGGTATTGCGCTGACTGACGATGACCGGTGGCCGTGGCTGGACCGGATCGCAAACCTATTGGCCGCAAGGTCAAACCCGCCCGGCTTGGTTGTGGCCTGCTCCGCGCTGCGGCGGGCCTATCGTGACCGAATACGGCAGCGGGCCAGGGGAGTGCGATTCGTATTTCTGGACGGCAGCTTCGAACTGATCCGGCAGCGCATGACCTTGCGCGTGGGCCATTACATGCAGCCCGACCTGCTGCAAAGCCAATTCAACACGCTGGAGCGACCTCAATCAGACGAGACCGATGTGCTTGCGCTGACCATTCATCGATCTGTAGACGAACTGGCTGATGCCGCGGTTCTGGGCCTGCGTCAGCGAACGCCCTCGCAATCGCATCACGGGGAGGCTGCGGAACAGCAAACACCACAGCCCTGATCATCCCCCCACCCAAAACGTCAATGGTGCAGACGATGATGCACCACCATTCCTAAAACCGTTCAAAACCAAAGGAGAGTCACTATGAAACTATCGCGCATCCTGATCGCCGCCCTGATGGCTGCCGTGGGCACCAGTGCCCTGGCCAACAAATTCAATCTGAAGATGGGCCATGCCGTCAACACCACCGATGGCCAACATGCAGCGGCCATGAAGCTGGCTGAACTGGTCAAGCAGCGCACCAACGGGGATGTGGAAATCACCATCTTCCCCTCCAATCAGCTCGGCAACGATGCAGCCATGATCAACGGTACCCGAGGCGGCACCATCGACATCGTCTCCAGCGGCGCATCCAACTTCAATGGCATCGTGCCCAATACCGCAGCCATGGAGCTGCCTTTCGTGTTCCGCAGTGCCCAGCACGCCTATGCGGTGCTCGATGGCCCGGTGGGCACCGGCGTGCTCAATGAATTGGCCCCCCATGGCTTGAAGGGTCTGGCCTACTGGGAAAACGGCTGGCGCGCATTTACCAACAACAAGCGGCCGGTGACCAAGCCCGAAGACCTCAAGGGCCTGAAGATCCGCTCTACGCCCAACCCCTACCACATCCAGGCTTTCCGGCTTCTGGGCATGAATCCGGCTCCCATGCCGATTGCCGAGCTCTACACCGCCCTTGAAACGGGCACCTTTGACGCCCAGGAGCATCCGATCAATGTGACCTGGTCGTCCAAGTTCTATGAGGTGCAAAAACACCTGACCGTGAGCAACCATGTGTACTCGCCGCTGGTTGTGGCCATGAACAAAGCCAAGTTCGACAGCCTGCCGGCCAACTACCAGAAGATCATTGTCGATGCAGCCCGTGAGGCAGCCACCTACCAGCGCAACCTCAATGCACAAAACGCAAGCAAGGTGGTCGCCGACTTGAAGAAGTCAGGCATGCAGGTGGTCGAGAACGTGGACATGGCACCTTTCCAGAAGATCGTGTCCGCCGAAATCGCCAAGACCTTTGCCGAGAAGAACGGACCCGCCTTGCTCAAGGCCATCGAGTCAACCAAGTAAGAACCGACCGAGCGGCCGTCTCGATTGAGACGGCCGCTCCCATTGAGTCATGCAAAAAATCAGCCACCTCTTTTTCAAGGTGGCCGAATTCACCTTGGTCGTCATGCTATCGCTGATGGTCATCATGGTGTTCGGCAACGTGGTTCTGCGCTACGGATTCAACGACGGGCTGATTGCCTCCGAAGAAGTGTCGCGCTACCTGTTCATCTGGATCACCTTTCTTGGCGCCATCGTGACGCTTCGCGACAACGCTCACCTGGGTCTTGATTCCCTGGTCAGGCACCTGAGCCTGCGCGGCAAAAAGCTGGCCTTCGCCCTGTCCAACCTGCTGATGTTGGGCTGCTGCACGCTGATGTTCTACGGCACCTACAAGCAGCATGGCATCAACGCCACCACACGCTCGCCGGTCATGGAGATACCCATGAGCTGGGTCTACGGCATCGGCTACGTCACCAGTACGGCGATGGGTCTGATCATCCTGGCCAAGCTGGTCCGTCTGGCAAAGGGAGAGTTCCGCGAATCGGACCTGATCCAGGTGCAGGACTCTGAAGAGACCGCCATCGCACACGTGACGGAGAGCCGCAAATGACGGTCCTGGTGTTCATCGGGTCGCTGTTGGCGGCCATGGCGCTGGGCATGCCGA
>JBILUT010000033.1:0-8817 GCA_044370875.1 Polaromonas sp.
GCATCTGAGCGAGCAGATGCAGACCCGAAAACCCGATTTGATCGTGATCATGCTCGGCGGTAACGATGCCGGAAACCAGGGCATACTCACCGGCGATGGCAAGTTCTATCAGGATGGCTTTACCCGGGTGGTGCAACTGCTGCGGCAGGGCGCGCCGCAAGCGGCCTGCCTGATCATGAGCCCGCTCGACCAAGGTACGCTCGGAGACGATGGCCGCATCTACTCCAAGCAAACCATCGCGCGGATCGTCCAGTTACAGAGGCAGATCAGCCAGCAACAAGGCTGTGCCTTCTGGGACACCTGGGGCTTCATGGGCGGCCAGAATTCATTCGCACGATGGCTTGAACAAGGTCTGGCCTGGACCGACCTAATGCATCTGACCGAAAGGGGGCTCAACCGCGTCGGCCAAGGTTTCTCCAATGCGCTGATCCAGGGCTATGAACAACACAGGAGTGGTCAATGAAAGCGGCTGGGCCCATCACCAGCCTGGGCCTGTGCCTTGTGCTCCTTGGGCCTCATCCCGCCAGGGCCGTGGATGTACCCGCGACTGAGCCGCCTGGAGTTTCAGCAGCGGACACACCGGCTACCGACAGGGCGGCGCCGATGGCACAGGCCCTGCACCAAAGCTTTACCGTTCGGGGCGGTCTCGCGATGCCGGCCCTCAAGTGTGTAAAGCCGCAGCGCAGCCCCCTGGCCGTGGTCCGACCGGGTGATCCGGGTCCGGCACCGGCCGGTTCGGAGGAGGAGGAATTGCCGCTGACCCAGAGGCAAGAACTTGAACTCAAGCAACAGGCCCTGCCCGCCCCCAGCCTGGAAGAAATCCGGAAGGGCTTACCCCATGATGAATGGCTCAAGGTTCTGCACCAGCGCCTCAGAGATGCATCGAGCACGCGGCTGGCCCGTGTCGGTTTTTGGGGGGGGAGTCACATGGCTGCCGAATTCTTTGTGTCGGAGGTTCGCAAGCAGATGCAGGGGCGTTATGGCGCAGGAGGTGCCGGCCATATCAATCTTCTGTACGGACTGCCGGGTATCCGGCTGCCCGTCCAGGCGCTGTGCCGGCAGGGCAAATGGCAGAACGAGCTGGCACCGCGCGCTACAGGCTCGCCACCCATCGCAGCCGGCCTGGGCCTGTTCATGCTCAGCAGCAGAGAGCCGCAGGCATCTGTTGAAATCGACCCGGTAGCAGCCAACCCCGCCAACACCGCCCGATCGGTGACGGTGCATTACCTGCGCCAACCCGAAGGCGGCCGCCTGGAGATCTGGATCGATGAGGCAAACCTTGCTGTTGTCGATACCGCGGGGCCGCAGGCGGTAGGGAGCCTACAGATCAACGCACAGGCCGGAATCAGTCGCATCAAACTGGTGGCCCAGGGCAACGGGCCGGTAAGCCTGCTGGGCGCTTTCGCGGACGGCGAGCCCGGTCTGGTGGTGGACAACTTCGGCATTGCCGGTGCCTCGGGCACATTCTGGACCACCGTGCGCAGCGACCTGATGCAGCAAGCCGCAACTCAGCGGCCCTACGATTTGATGGTGCTGGCCTACGGCACCAACGACATCACCGGGGCACAGTGGGATCCACAAGACTATCGACGGCGTTTTGAGGCCACCCTGGAGGCCATGCGCCAAGTGACATCGCAATCGATGTGCGTGCTGATTACACCCGGCGACCGAGTCACCAGCAGCAGAGTCCGCAAGACCATTCGAGGCAAGAATGGCAAGACACGCAGAGTGGTACAGACTCAATACGACCTCAAGACCTATCCCCGCCGGCATATGGAGGCCGCGATGATTCAGCGGGAAATCGGGCAGCGCTACCAGTGCGTCACCTGGGACTTATCCATGGAAATGCGCAAGGCCGGCGGTGCCTACGCGCTGATGAAGCAGAACCCACCCTGGATGGCGCGCGATCTGATCCATCTCACCCCCTTGGGTTACCAGGAAATGGCCAAGGCCTTCCTGAAGTGGCTGCGCATCTAAAAAGCTGCGCATCGCTGCCAAACTGATCAGCCCATGATCCAAGCGCTGTCGGTGCGTTCCAACCTTCAATCCAGGCGCGATAAAAAGTCGAGCAGCGCGGCGTTGAAGGCGCCGGCGCTGTCCACAAACAAAGCGTGTCCTGCATCCTCAAAAACCGTCACTGATGCCTCGGGCCTGAGCTGCATCAATTCATCGGCCTGTACCCGATACCGGGGCGTGATGGCGTACCAAAGAGGTACCGAAGTCGCCAGTACGGCCTGCTTGTAATAGTCGCGGTGATGGGGCTTATCGAGCAGCCGCCAGGCAACGGCGGGCGCGAGTTGAGTGGCCGAGCGCTGCACGATGTCAATAAGCCCATCCTCCGGGGGACGCTTGAAGATGGCTTTGGAAAACTCACCCACGTAGTGCCGGAAGGCCTCGGGCTTGACCGGCCTTGCCGGTCGCCGTCCGGGTTGCATCTGCGGTGGTGGCGGCCCCATGCCGATGGAGTTGTCGATCAGAACCAGCCCCTTGAGCCCCGGCATCGGGTGGCGGGTGATCGTCTCCAGAATTTCCATCACCCCGAGAGACCAGCCCACCAGAACATAGTCCTGGAGTTTGAGATGGCGCACCAGCTCACGGACGTCATCGGCTCGGCGCTGGGCAGACATGTCCCGAACCTTGACCTGCGACTTACCCTGACCGCGGGGATCGAGTACCACCACCCGGTAGTGATCGGACAAAGCTGTCATCTGGTGCCTGAACACATCGCCGGGCATCAGCCAGCCGGGCACGAAGACCAGGGTGCGCGACGCCTCACCGGCCTTTTTATAATGAAGAGTTACCCGGTCTGAAGTTTTGAACACATGTTCGGATGGTTCTGAAGCAGCCAAACACAGGGGTGTCATGTTCAATACCAGAGATGCAGCGAGCGCAATGACCGACTTGACCGACATACTTGCATGCATTCTAGTAACGGCCCTGAACGCACTGTCTCGACCACAGATGTCATCTGTCTGATCCTGGGCCTGGTCATCGGTGCGGGCATCTTCAAGGCCCCATCCATCGTGGCCGGGCACACGGGCAGCGTAGGTGACTTCCTGATCGTATGGATTCTGGGCGGCTTGATTTCCATCGGCGGGGCGCTGTGCTATGCCGAACTGGCCACCAGTCATCCGCATGCCGGCGGCGAATACCACTGGCTCTCGCGTGCCTTTGGCAAGCGCATGGCCTTCTTCTACGGCTGGGCCCGTAGCACGGTCATCATCACCGGATCGATTGCCATCCTGGCCATCACGCTGGGGGACTATCTCAGCACAATCCTACCGCTGGGCACCTACTCCAGCTACCTGTGGGCGATGATCTGCATCGTCGCCACCAGCGGGCTCAACCTGATGGGCATACGCGAGAGTACGCGCACCCAGAATGCGCTGACGGTGCTGGAAATCCTGGGTATCCTGGCCATCGTCTACGCCGGCTTTTCGGTCAGCAGCGTGACCTCCATGCAGGACCTGATGGCGCGCCAGAGCAGCACCACCCAGTACGGTCTGGCCATGGTTTTTGTGCTGCTCACCTTCGGCGGCTGGAACGAAGTGTCTTACCTCTCCTCTGAAATCAAGGATGGGCGGCGGGGCATCCATCGCGCCGTCATCTGGGGGCTGGCCGCGGTCACTGTGTTGTACCTTCTGGTCAATCTGGCTTACCTCAACGCCCTGGGCTTGAGCGGCATGGCGGCCTCCAGCGCTGTGGCCTCCGATGTGTTCATGCTGGCCTTCGGCAGGGAATCGGCTATGGTCTTTAGCGTGATCGTGATCCTGTCCTGCCTCAATTCACTCAATGCCACCATGATCTTTGGCTCGCGCAGCAACTTCGCGATGGGGCAGGACTTTCGCACCTTTGCCTGGCTGGGGCGATGGCACGGATCGGGCAACCCGCGCAACAGCCTGATTCTGCAGATGCTGGTTTCGCTAGCCGTGGTGGGGCTGGCCATCATCACGCGGCAAGGCTTCGAGACGGTGGTTGAGTTCACCGCGCCGGTGTTCTGGAGCTTTGTGCTGATGGTCGGTCTGGCCTTGTTCATCCTCAGGCACAGGCAGCCCGACTTGCATAGGCCGTACCGGGTTCCACTCTACCCCTGGTTGCCACTGGCCTTTGTGGCCGTGACCGCCTGGATGCTGTGGTCGAGCTTGATCTACACCGGCCTGGGTGCTTTGGTCGGCGTGGCGGTCCTGGCGCTCGGACTGTTGCCCCTGGGCTGGGAAGCCTGGCGACATCGGCCAGACTCCCTGATGGCCAGCATGGGGCGCGGCAAGTCCGGCGACATTTAAGACGGCAACCGCGTCGGGCTTGCACCGGTCCGGGCCTGCGCCAAGGCGCTGCCTGGCATCGGAGGAATCGGCGTCCAGCGCAAATTCAAAGCCTGCGCGGCGGGGAGTAGGGCCGGTTCAGCGCCCACTGCCACCGCCTGCGGCTCAAGCCCGCCAGCCATGGCCATTCGCACTTCAGGCACCGACGATTGCAAGTGCAGGGTTGTGTTGATGGTGGCGTGCAAGGCACTCGCATAACGTGGGCTGGTGGCGTAGCCTGCGTTCTGCAAGGCCCAGGAGAAGGCCGCCGGATCCCCGGTGCTGCGCATGGCCTGCGCATAGCGCGGTTGCTGACCGATCAGGCGCGCATAGTCGGCAAAAGACTCTTCATAACTGGCGTAAGCGCGAAACCGACCGACCACCCGCTGTGAAACGCCGTTGATGTATTCAGTGGTCCACACGTCAACCGTCGGGCCTTGCCAGCTCGAACCCGCCCGGATTCCGAACAGGTTGTGCGAACTGCGCCCATCGGGATGGCGGATTTCACGCTGTCCCCAACCGGTCTCAAGGGCCGCCTGAGCCAACATGAACTGCGCCGGTATGCCGCTCGCCGAGGCCGTGCGCTGCGCGGCCTGGGCATGTTGGACCAAAAAGGAACTGGCGGTCGAGGTCACGCCTCGCGGCGTACGCGCAACCGGCGCAGATGGAATCAGTGGCGCAGCCGGCGATGCATCAACTGGCCCGTTCGCACTCGCAGCAAGTCCGGACACCACCGACCCATTGAGCAAGGCGACAGCCCTGGCATCGAGTGAAGTCAGATCGATGACCTGCCCAGGTACGATCCGATTGGGATTGGTGATTGCGTTGTCGCGGGCCACCGAAGCGGCCAGCTGAGACAGCTGTGCCGGATTGGGGGCCAGTTGAGGCTGCGTAGCCTTCAGGTGCCGAGCCACAATGCCGGCGAGTGTGTCACCCGACCTGACTTCGGCTTCGGTCCATGTCGCAGGCTGACCCGCGCGGACCTGGGCCAGGGTCTTGGCAAATGATGACCCCCCGTCGCCGGCGCGCGCGGTAGCGGCACCGAAAGATCGATCGGGCGGTGCGAGCCCTTGGGCAGCCGGCAGTGAACTGGGCAAGGTGGTCATGATCTTCTGCCGTCAGACTGACCTGCACCCACGATGCAGCGGCCCGACGAAAAACCAACAGGGCCTCTCAAGCTGCAAATTCCGTGCCTCTAATCAGCTCTGCCCCGACTGCGCGACCTCCACCCGCAGCGGCTGAGGCCGACACCCGCCGGCCGAAACCTGAAAAGTGGCTTAGTAAGCGTGCGCTTACTACTTATTAAAACCAATAGAGCCTGAGATACACACCTAGGAGCTGCGGCTCCTCTGCCGCTGCCGCCGACGCTTGGCTTTGTTGTGCGAGGGCGGCTCCTGCGACTCCCGCTCGGCAGCCAGCGCCCGCAACTGCGCGGCCGCCTTCTGCTGCTGCTCGAATCGACGGCGGTTGAACACGCGACGCAGCCAATTGCCGAGGAAGAAGCTGATGAGGCCAGAGACGGCCAAGATGATCCAGGCTTGCGAATTCATGGGGCAGCAGTGTCAGGCAAAAACAAGGCCTGCAAGTCGTTGAGGAAATCCAGTCCACGGGCCGTCGGACGCACGCGCTGCAGATCGGCCTCGATCAGGCCACTGGCCTGCGCCCGCTGCAGCGGCTTTTGCAGCACGGCAGGGGGCAGGCCGGTGCGATCGGTAAAACGCTGCAGCTCAAAGCCCTCGGGCAATCGCAAGGCGTTGAGCATGAATTCGAAGGGCAAATCAGCCCGCGCCACCTCATGCTCCTGCGCCACCGCCTCGGCCCGTTGTGCGCGCTCCATGTAGAGGCGAGGCTCGCGCACCCTCACCTGCCGGATGATGCGGTGGGCAAAGCTCAGCTTCGAATGGGCGCCGGCCCCGATGCCCAGGTAATCACCAAACTGCCAGTAGTTCAGGTTGTGCCAGCAGCGGTGGCCTGCCCGGGCGTAAGCCGAAACCTCATAGCGCTCCAAGTGAGCCTGCGCGGTGCGCTCGGTGATCTGGTCAAACATCTCGTAGGCCAGGTCCTCATCGGGCAGCGGGGGCGGGAAGCGAGCGAAATAGGTGTTGGGCTCGAGCGTCAGGTGATAGACCGACAGATGCGAGGGCTCAAGCGCAAAAGCCTGGTCCAGATCAGCATGAAGGCGTTTGAGGTCTTGTCCCGGCCAGGCATACATCAGATCCAGATTGAAGGTCTCAAAACACTGCGCCGCCTCTTCAGCCGCGGCCACCGCCTGCGCCCGATCGTGCACGCGGCCGAGCGCACTGAGGGCTGTCTCATCGAAGCTCTGTACGCCCAAGGACAGCCGGGTGACGCCCGCCTGCCGGTATTGCCGGAATCTATTTTTCTCAAAAGTACCCGGATTGGCCTCCAGCGTGACTTCACAGTCAGGCTGCCACTTCAGACGCGACCGCAATTGGGCCAGCAAGCCGTCGATGGCTTCGGGCGTAAAAAGACTGGGGGTGCCGCCGCCGAAGAAAACGCTGTGTATCGGCCGGCCCCAGATCAGGGGCAAGGCCTGGTCCAGGTCGGCCAGCAAGGCATCGACATAGCGCTGTTGCGGCAGTTGGTCGACCGCCATTTCATGCGAATTGAAGTCGCAGTAGGGGCATTTGCGCAGGCACCAGGGCAGGTGCACATACAGGGACAAGGGCGGCAAGGCGGCCAACTGCAAGGTGCCCGGGCGCATGTAATGCGCAAGGTCTGTCATCGGTCGCTCTCAGGACAACCAGCGTTGACGAATGAGCTCGCACATCTGACGCGCCGCCTGACCGCGGTGGCTATGGGCGTTCTTGACCTCAACCGGCAGCTCGGCAAAGGTCTTGCCGAAGGCGGGAATGAACATCACCGGATCAAAGCCAAATCCGTGGCTGCCTCGCTTCTCGCGGGTGATCAGGCCGGCTGCGCGCCCCACCGCCACCAGGGGCTCGGGGTCATCGGGCGAGCGCAGCGCCACCAGCGTGCTGACCAGTGCGGCGCGGCGATCGTCGACATCTCGCATCTGCTCAAGCAAGGCGTGCACATTGTGGTCGTCGCCCTTGGGATAACCGAAACGCGTGGCGTAGAACGCGGTGTCAACGCCAGGCTGGCCACCGAAAGCCTGCACACACAAGCCAGCATCGTCAGCCACCGCGGGCAGACCGCTTTCGCGCGCGGCATGACGCGCCTTGGCCAAGGCGTTTTCCAGAAAAGTGCGAAACGGCTCTTCGGCCTCAGAGATCCCCAGAGCCGACTGCGGCAGCAAAGTCAGGCCCAGCGGGGCGAACAGCGTCTGCAGTTCGGCCAGCTTGCCCGCGTTGTTGGAGGCCAGCACCAGTTTCATCAGGCCGCCACCGGCTGGCCCAGGGCCGCCTTCTGCAAGTCAATCAACTCGGCAATGCCCTTTTCGGCCAAGGACAGCAGCTGATCCATCTCGCGGCGGCTGAAAGCAGCGCCTTCGGCGGTACCCTGTACCTCCACAAAGTGGCCGGCTTCGGTCATGACCACATTCATGTCGGTGTCGCAGGCCACATCTTCCACGTACTCCAGATCCAGCAAAGGCGTACCCTGCACCAGACCCACCGAAATCGCCGCCACATGACCCCGCAGTGGGGAAGTGGTCAGTTTGCCCTGAGCCACCAACTGGGAAACCGCATCGTGCGCGGCCACAAAAGCGCCGGTGATAGCGGCTGTTCGGGTGCCGCCGTCGGCCTGAATCACATCGCAATCGAGCACCACCGTGCGCTCACCGAGCGCCGACAAATCAAAGACTGCGCGCAGGCTGCGCCCGATCAGACGCTGGATCTCCTGGGTGCGACCACTCTGCTTGCCGCGCGCCGCCTCCCGATCGCCACGGGTGTGGGTCGCTCGCGGGAGCATGCCGTACTCGGCCGTGACCCAGCCCTGGCCGCTGCCGCGCTGGTGCGGCGGCACCTTCTCCTCGACCGACGCGGTGCACAAAACGCGGGTCTGGCCGAACTCGATCAGGACCGAGCCCTCGGCATGGATGGTGAAACCACGGGTGATGCGTACGGGCCGCAACTGGGACGGGGCACGCTGTGCAGATCGGACAAACGTCATTGGGAGTTCCTGGCCAAGCCAATCGAGAAAGTCGGCAATGGTAGCTCTTCGGAGGGCCCGAGCGGCCCCGACGACTCAGCTGGCTACAATGCTCGGTTTTCCGCACTGGCAGACTGCCTGGATTCATCCGGTGGCCTGTGGCGGCGAAAACTTTTGACCGCCCACGAGCCGGAGCCGCACGGATCTGCCAAGGCAGCTTGACAGACCCGGCAGGCGGCGCAGCACAGGACATGGGCGAGGTGCAGCGCAAGCTGTTAATTTTTTTCTGGAGTGTCCTCATGGCACGCGTCTGTCAAGTCACGGGCAAGAAGCCCATGGTGGGAAACAACGTCTCCCACGCCAACAACAAAACCAAGCGCCGGTTCATGCCGAATCTGCAATATCGCCGCTTTTGGGTTGAGAGCGAGAACCGCTGGGTTCG
>JBILUT010000034.1:0-8813 GCA_044370875.1 Polaromonas sp.
CCAGATGCACCGGCTTGGCCGCCTGACGCAGGAGATGGTCCACCATGCGGCCAAGATATGCCCCGCTGGCATAGCCCAGATAGGGCACCGGGGCCGCCGGCTGCCCGGGCAGGGTCCAACGCGGGCCGCCATCGGCAGCAGCCGCCACAAAGGGCGCCAGAGTCTCATGCCCAAGCACCACCATCTCATAGCGGTCGGTGTCAAGCTGTATGGGATGGGCGTCGTGGTGATAAGCCAGCAGAAGGTCGCAACTGCCTTCCACCAGGCGCAGCACCGCATCGTGCACATTCAGGGCAATCAGCCGGCTGCGCACAGGCCCGAAGCTCTCCCGCAGTTCGCTCAGCCAAGCCGGGAAGAACGTGAAGGCCAGGGTGTGGGGCACGGCAAACTCAACCATGCCCAAGCTGCCCGCTGCATGACCGCGCAGCATGGAGCGGGTGGCCTGCAAACCCTGGAGCATTTCCAAGGCCTGGGCGTAGAGCGTTTGTCCCGCAGGCGTGAGCCGGGTGGGATAGGAACTGCGGTCGACCAGGTCAGTGCCGGCCCAGGCCTCCAGAGCTTGAATGCGGCGCGAAAAAGCCGGTTGCGTGACATGTCGCAACTGCGCCGAGCGACTGAAGCTGCGAGTCTCGGCCAGGCTGATGAAATCTTCGAGCCACTTGGTTTCCATGGCTGCAATTATCGCTGCCGGTCCTCATGCGCCCCAGCGGCCTAAGCCCTGGAGCGGGCCGTCTTCAACGCGACTCTGCGTCCCCCGGTGCCTCGGCATCACTTGGACTTTCATGTCCCTGCTGCTGCATGGCCCACATGCGCGCATAGCGGCCGCCCTGCTCCAGCAATTGCCCATGGGTACCCCGCTCGACCACCCGACCGCCGTCCATCACCAAAATCTCATGAGCATCCACCACGGTGGAAAGCCGGTGCGCAATGACCAGCGTCGTCTTGTCATGTGCAGCGCTGCGCAATTGGGCCTGTATAGCCCGCTCATTGCTGGAGTCCAGGGCCGAGGTGGCCTCATCAAAGATGAGTACCGGCGGATCCTTGAGCAAGGTACGGGCAATGGCCACCCGCTGCTTTTCACCGCCTGAGAGCTTGAGGCCGCGCTCACCCACCATGGCCGCGTAGCCTTTGGGCGTGGCCACAATAAAGTCATGGATGCGCGCCGCCCGGGCCGCCTCTTCTACCTGCTCCCGAGTGGCTCCGGGCAGGCCATAGGCAATGTTGTAGAACACGGTGTCGTTAAAAAGCACGGTGTCCTGCGGCACGATGCCAATAGCCCGCCGCACGCTGTCTTGGGTGACCGTGCTGATGTCTTGCCCGGCGATCAAAATACGCCCGCCAGCACTGCGGTTGCTGACATCGTAAAAACGAAACAGCAGTCTGGCCAGCGTGGACTTACCAGCACCGGAGGCACCCACCACCGCCACCGTCTTGCCCGCTGGAATATGGAAGCTGACCCCATGCAAGATCGGCCGTGCCGGATCGTAGGCAAAGTCGACCTGCTCAAAACGGACATCAACCTGCCCCGGCGGCAGGACCAAGGGCTGCGCACCTAGCCGGTCGGCCACCTCGCGCTCCTTCTCCAGCAGCCGGAACATCTTGTCCAGATCGGTCAGGCTCTGCTTGATCTCACGGTAGATCACCCCCAGAAAACCCAGTGGAATGTAGAGCTGGATCATGAAAGCGTTGACCATGACCAGATCGCCCAGGCTCATGCGGCCTTCGATCACCCCCTGGGTCGCCCGCCAGAGCATCACCACCAGCGCGATGGCAATGATCATCTGCTGTCCGGTATTGAGCAAACTCAGCGTGGCCTGGCTCTTGATGGCTGCCTTGCGGTAGCGGTCTAGGCTCTCGTCATAGCGTCGAGCCTCGAAACTTTCGTTGTTGAAATACTTGACGGTCTCGTAATTGAGCAGCGAGTCAATAGCGCGGCTGTGCGCCGAGGAATCAAGCTCATTCATCTGGCGCCTGAATTGGGTCCGCCATTCAGTGATCGACACTGTGAAGGCGATGTACAAGACCAAGGCCACCACCGTGATGACAGCAAACCAGACATCAAATTTCACTGCCAGCAAGGTGAGCACCAAAGTCACCTCGATCAGCGTGGGTACGATGCTGTAGAGCGAATAAGAAACCAAGGAATGCACCGCACGCGTGCCGCGCTCAATGTCGCGCGTCATGCCGCCGGTTTGCCGTTCCAGGTGAAAACGCAGGCTCAGGGCATGCAGGTGATTGAAAGTCTCCAACGAAATGCGACGCGCTGCGCCCTCGGTGGCCTTTGAAAAGATGAGCTCACGCAGTTCGGTAAAGACCGAGGTCGACAGGCGTAGCGCTCCGTAGGCCAGCAGCAGGGCGATCGGCACCACCAGAACAGCGGCCGCCTCCCGGGTGGCAGGATTCATGCTGTCCACCAGATCCTTGAGCAGCACCGGCACCCCCACGTTGGCCAGTTTGGCCGCGACCATGAAGGCCAGCGCCAGCATCACACGCCACTTGTAGGCCCACAGATAAGGAAACAGCCGGCGCAAGGTCGACCAATCCGACCGCGGTGCCCCGGACTTGTCGTCTGGTGGTGGAGGGTGGGTATCGGTGGAAGCAGCGCGATGTCGCATGAAAGGTCCCTGGGAGACAATGCGCTCGGCCGACCTGCCCGGCCAGCCAGTCAACGCATCCAACCAAGGATTGTGCCCATGTCGACAACCCAGCCTGTTGGCCATACCGACCCATCTGCCACTGAATCCGAGCGCTTTGCACCGCCGAGCCAGGGCGTGCTGGTCATGAAGGTGATCCCCATGCCGGCCGATGTCAATGCCAATGGCGACATCTTTGGCGGCTGGGTCATGGCCCAGGTGGATCTGGCCGGCTCGGTGTTACCGGCTCGCTATGTAAAAGGCCGCATGGCCACGGTTGCGGTCAATGAGTTCATCTTCAAGCAGCCGGTGCGGGTGGGGGACATCCTGTCCTTCTTTGCGTCGATTCGGCGGGTTGGACGTACCTCGGTCACAGTTGGGGTTGAGGTCTACGCAGAGCGCTATGTGGCGCAAGGGCAGTATGTGAAGGTCACCGAGGCGAACCTGACCTACGTGGCCATCGACGAGCAAGGTCGGCCCCGGCCGATACCGCGCGAGAGCCTGCCGCAAACCGATTAGGCTTTGATCTACGGGTGTTGAACTGACCCAGTGGGATCCCCACGGAGCAGAGGACTGCTACAGGGTTGGCCCAGCAGCCCGTGTGGCGGGCCGAGAAGGCCGCCCGCAACAGCGCCGGAAGACGGAGCAACCTGACCAGCTCTCGGCGTACCCAGACGAACCATCCGGACAGGGCGACCCTAGCGCCACTCGGGCGCGGGTTCGCGGCCCATCAGCATGGCCACAGCCCGGTCGGGCTTCAGGTGCCCGTCCAGCAGAGCCACCACCGCCTGCGAGATCGGCATCTCCACGCCCAGATGGCGGGCCCTGTGCACCACGGTACGTGCGCTGTAGACGCCCTCGGCGACATGCCCCAGGGAAGCCACCGCCTGATCCAGGCTCATGCCCTTTGCCAGCAGCAAACCCACCTGGCGGTTGCGGCTGAGGTCGCCGGTGGCCGTGAGCACAAGGTCTCCCAGGCCTGACAGGCCATTGAAGGTCTCTGCGCGCGCACCCAGGGCCAGCCCCAATCGGGTGATTTCGGCCAGGCCTCGGGTAATCAAGGCCGCACGCGCATTGAGTCCCAGGGCCAGGCCATCACAAAAGCCGGTGGCGATAGCCAGCACATTCTTGACCGCCCCGCCAACCTCTACCCCCACCAGGTCATCGTTGGCATACACGCGCAAACTGGGGCCATGAAACGCGTCGACCAAGGCCTGCCGCACCGATTCGTGGGCACTGGCCGCCACCAAGGCAGTCGGTCGTCCCAGAGCCACCTCGCTTGCGAAGCTCGGACCGCTGAGGACGCCGCAGCGCAAGCCAGGGGCCGCCTGCGCCTGGATCTCATGAACCATCAGCCCGGTCTGGCCATCCGCGGCGGCCTCAAAGCCCTTGGACAGCCAAGCCAGAGGTACTGTCAGACCCGTCAAGGATTCAAGCAGGCCTCGAACCGACGACACCGGCCCGGCCAGGACCACCAGATCCTGTCGGGCCACTGCATCATCCAAGGACCCTTGGGGGCAATGCAGCGACGGCGGCAGTTTGATCCCAGGCAGGTAGCGGTCATTGAGACGCTGGGTCTGCAGCAACTGCCGGTGCCCAGCCTGCCGGGCCCAGAGACTGACCTCATGCCGACCCTGCGCGGCGGCATACGCCGCCAGCGCGGTTCCCCATGCGCCTGCGCCAAGAATGACGATCTTCATGGGGCCAACTGAGCCAGCCTGAGCCTGCGTTCAGAACGACAAATCGGCCCGATCAGGCTGTGGCATGGGCCGCCTGCTCCAACTGCTGCTGATAGAGCATCTGGAAATTGATCTCGGCCAAGTGAACCGGCGGAAATCCAGCGCGCTGCACCACATCGGCCACGTTGCCCCGCAAATAAGGGTAGATGATCTGCGGACAGGCCATGCCCAACACCTGCCCCATTTGATCGGCAGGAAGATTGCGGATCTCAAAAATGCCGGCCTGCTTGGCCTCAACCAAAAAGACGGTCTTGTCACCGATCTTGGTATGCACCGTAGCGGTGACCGTGGCCTCGAACATGCCGTCGGCCACCTGCTCGGAACCCACGCCGAGCTGGATGTCGACCTGAGGCTGGACCTGCTCGATCAATATGGCCGGAGAGTTGGGCTGCTCCAACGAAATATCTTTTAGATAGATGCGCTGAATTTGAAACACGGGATTGTCTTGCGAGTCGGCCATGAGAGGTCCTGGAAGGTGATTTGACAGAGCGGCTGCCTGCCGGGCCGCGATTATCTCAGGCGATCAGGACTGCTTTGGCCAGCAGCTCAAAAGAAAGACGCGCGGGGAAGGCGCGGGATTCAGGACGCGGCCTGGGTCCCGCCCAACAAGGCAAGCAGGCCACCGCGCGCGTCCAACGCAATCAGATCGTCGCAGCCACCGACATGCGTGTCCCCAATGAAGATTTGCGGTACGGTGCGTCGTCCGGTCAGGGCCATCATCTTCTCGCGCTCACCGGGGACCTGATCGACCCGAATTTCTTCGACCTGCTCAACCCCGCGACGCTTGAGCAATTGCTTGGCCTGCTGGCAATACGGGCACACGGCCGTGGTGTACATCTTGACGACTGGCATCATCCCTCCAAACTTCCAATGGGCAGGAGCTTGCCACAAAGAAGCGCCGAGCGTGCAAGGTGCCCTTCAAGAGCCGCAAGCCGGTCAGGCTTTCTCCACCGGCAGACTGGCATCACGCCAGGCCTTGAGCCCGCCAGAGATCGCCCGGGCTTGCTCAAAACCGAGTTTGCGGGCCAAGCCTGCCGCACGGGCTGCGCGCGCACCCACCGGACAGACCATGATCACCGGGGTGGCCTTGTTCTTGACCAGGCCAGCCAGCTTGTCCTCGAGCTGGCCAAACGGCACATTGCGCGCGCCGATCACATGGCCAGCGGCAAATTCCTGGGGCTCGCCCACATCAATCACCACCGCTTTCTCACGGTTGATCAGTTGCACCGCCTCAGCCGGGCTCACGCTACCAGCGCGCGCGCCTCCGGCCAAAACAGGCCACAGCAGCAGGCCCCCAGAGGTCAGGGCCACGGAGATCAGCATCCAGTTCTCAATCAGAAAATTCACAGCGGTCTTTCAGTAGAGCGGTCTTGAAACGGAGCGTGATTCTAAAATGCCCGGTTTTTCCCTGCCCGTCAGCCGGTGGAAACCGACCCAACCAAAAACATGTACCAACTCGTGCTCATCCGCCACGGCGAATCCATCTGGAATCTGGAAAACCGCTTTACCGGCTGGACCGATGTCGACCTGACCGACAACGGCCGGCAGCAGGCCATCAATGCCGGGCGGCTGCTCAAGGCCGAAGGCTTTGACTTTGACTTGGCCTGCACCAGCGTTCTCAAGCGCGCCACCCGCACGCTTTGGCATGTGCTCGATGAAATGGACCGCACCTGGCTGCCGGTGGTGCATCACTGGCGCCTCAACGAGCGTCACTATGGTGCCTTGCAGGGCCTGAACAAGGCCGACATGGCGCGTCAATACGGCGACGAGCAGGTGCTGATCTGGCGCCGCAGCTATGACATACCGCCGCCGGCCCTGACCCCCGAAGATCCACGCTGCGAGCGGGGCGATCGCCGTTACGCTCGGCTCGAGCCCGGCCAGGTGCCGCTGACCGAATGCCTCAAAGACACGGTGGCGCGCGTGCTGCCGTTCTGGAACGACACCCTGGCACCGGGCATCAAGGCTGGCAAGCGGATCGTGGTGGCCGCTCACGGCAACTCGATTCGGGCCCTGATCAAGTACCTCGATGGCATCTCCGACAGCGAGATCGTCCACCTCAACATCCCCAACGGCATTCCGCTGGTGTACGAACTGGACGCCCAGCTCAGGCCCCTGGGTCGGCGTTACCTGGGCGACGCCCAGGCGGCGGCCCAGGCCGCAGCTGCGGTTGCAGCCCAGGGCCAGGGCCGCTGAGACCCCATGCTTGGCCCGCCCCGATCCAGGGGCGGTTCGGCTGTTACAGCTCGATACCGCTCTTGCCACCGGAGCGCACGGGCTCATCGTCACAGGTGTATATTGCCGAGTTAGCTCTGACCGGAACTCGCGCGTCCCGCACGACCGGTCGGCGGCGCGAACTTCGATGGGGTCCGTATGGGTCAGAAACTCAAGATAGCCGGCTGGATCTGCCTGGGTGCCATCACCGGCGCACTTACTACGGTTCAACTGCAGGCGGTCGCGCGCAGCAATTTCTCACCCCTGCCGCTCGAAGAACTGCAGCAATTGGCCGCCGTGTTCAGCATGGTCAAAAGCGACTATGTGGAACCCATTGACGACAAGAAGCTAATCACCGATGCCATCTCGGGCATGGTCGCCAGCCTGGACCCGCACTCGGCCTACTTTGACAAGAAGACCTTCAAGGAGTTTCGCGAAGGCACCACCGGCCGCTTCGTAGGCGTGGGGATCGAAATCAGCCAGGAGGAGGGTCTGGTCAAGGTGGTCTCGCCGATTGAGGGTTCACCGGCCGATCGGGCCGGCCTCAAAACCAACGATCTGATCACCAAAATCGACGACACCTTTGTGAAGGGCCTGAGCCTCAATGAGGCCGTCAAGCGCATGCGCGGCGAACCCAACACCCGCGTCGTATTGACCATCTTCCGCAAGGACGAGAATCGCACGTTCCCGGTGACCATCATCCGGGAAGAAATTCGCACGCAATCGGTGCGCGGACGGATCACCGAGCCCGGCTACGCCTGGCTGCGTGTGTCGCAGTTCCAGGAGCGGACTGTCGAAGACTTTGTCAGCCGGCTCGAGGGCTTTTACAAGCAGGACCCCGACCTCAAGGGCCTGGTGCTCGACCTGCGCAACGACCCCGGCGGACTGCTTGATGCGGCCGTGGCCATCTCAGCGGCCTTCCTGCCGGAAAACGTGCCGGTGGTCTCGACGAATGGCCAACTGCCCGAGAGCAAGTTCACCTACCGCGCCTCACCCCAGTTCTATCTGCGTCGCGGCGCCGACCCGCTCAAGCGGCTGCCGGCAGCGGTCAAGAGCGTGCCGCTGGTGGTGCTGGTCAATGAAGGCTCCGCCTCGGCCAGTGAGATCGTGGCCGGCGCACTTCAAGATCACAAGCGTGCCACCATCATGGGCAGCCAGACCTTTGGCAAAGGTTCGGTCCAGACGGTGCGCCCGCTCGGCCCCGACACCGCTCTGAAGATCACCACCGCGCGTTACTTCACGCCCAACGGTCGCTCCATCCAGGCCACTGGGGTGATGCCCGATGTACTGGTCGACGAGACCGCCGAGGGCAGCCCCTTTGCCGTGCTGCGGGCCCGCGAGGCCGACCTGGAAAAACATCTGGCCGGTAGCGGTGAGACACAGGCCAAAGATCCAGCACGCGAAAAAGCACGCGAAGAAGCCATGCGCCGCCTCGAAGAGGCTTCGCGCAAGCCGGCCGACCAGCGACGCCCGCCTGAATTTGGCAGCGACAAAGACTTTCAGCTGGCCCAGGCCATCAATCAGCTCAAGGGTCGGCCGGTGCTGGTGAGTAAAACGCAGACCGCACGACCGGAAGTGAAAAAAGAAAACTGAAGGTGACCCCCGCGGCACGCGTCGCTGGGCGCCCGAACCATGAACGACGACCAGCTGCTGCGCTATTCGCGCCACATCCTCCTGGACGAGCTCGGCGTGGAAGGTCAGCAGCGGCTGCTTCAGTCACACGCTCTGGTGATCGGCGCTGGAGGGCTGGGCTGCTCGGCCGGTCTATACCTGGGCAGTGCGGGCGTGGGTCAGATCACACTGGTCGACCCTGATCATGTGGATGCCACCAACCTGCAGCGACAGATCGCCCACAGAATCGATCGCATTGGACAGCCTAAGGTCCATTCGCTGGCACAGTCCATCCGCGATATCAATCCGGACGTCCAACTCAATCTGGTGCAGGAGCGCGCCGACGAAGATCTGCTGCAGCAATGGGTGCCACGGGCCAGCGTGGTGCTTGACTGCACCGACAACTTCGCCACCCGGCAAGCCATCAACCGCCTTTGCGTCAAGCACGGCGTGCCGCTGGTTTCAGGGGCGGCCATCGGCTTCGATGCACAAATAAGCGTCTATGACTGCGGGCAGATCCACTCGCCCTGTTACGCCTGTCTTTTTCCGCCGGAAACGCCGCCGGAGGAAACACGCTGCGCCACCCTGGGCGTGTTCGCGCCCTTGGTAGGTATCGTGG
>JBILUT010000035.1:0-8734 GCA_044370875.1 Polaromonas sp.
TGTAGTGCACGGTCGTGGACGTGAGCATGAGGTGATCGAGGTGTCGACCTTTCGCGCCCATCTCGACAGCAGCCAGGCTCAGCAGGTCGAAGGCAATGAACGCACCCGCAAGAGTGAACTGGCGGGCATGAAGCATGCAGTCGATGCGTCGGGCCGTGTGCTGCGCGACAACGTCTGGGGCGACATGGAGCAGGATGCGGTGCGCCGCGACTTTAGCGTCAATGCGATGTACTACGACCCGGAAACACAGATCGTGGTGGATTACCACCACGGCTTGAGAGACGCGGGCAAGCGGGTCCTGCGCATGATCGGTGACCCGGTGGCTCGCTACCGTGAGGACCCGGTGAGAATCATTCGGGCAGTTCGCTTTGCGGCCAAGCTGGGCCGCCTGGGCTTTAAGCTCGAGAAAAAGACCGCCAGTCCCCTGCGGGAGATGAAGGCGCTGCTGGCAGACGTGCCGCAGTCGCGCCTGTTCGATGAGATGCTCAAGCTGCTGCAGACCGGCCATGCGGTGGCCAGCATTGAGCAACTCAAGGCGCTTGGACTCGATCGGGGCATCTATCCACTGCTCGATGTGATCGTGGCTGGTGCCGATGAGCCCTTTTTACGCATGGCCCTGGAGGACACCGACCGGCGGGTGCATGAGGACAAGCCGGTGGCTCCCAGTTTTCTGCTGGCCAGCGTGCTCTGGGCGGACGTCAAGGCGGGCTGGAACGCGCAGCGTGCGTCAGGCTTGCATCCGATGCCTGCCCTGCACGCAGCCATCGACATCACCTTTGACGCCCGCATTGGCGATGTATCCGGCCGTGGCAAGCTGGGCGTGGACATGCGCGAAATTTGGACCATGCAGCCGCGCTTTGAGCGTCGTGTGGGCAGCGGCCCGCACACCTTGGTGGAACAACCCCGCTTCAGGGCGGCGCTCGATTTCCTGCGTCTGCGGTCCCGGGTGGGTGATGTACCTGCAGATTTGCCCGATTGGTGGGAGCGCTTTTGGCTGGCCGACGACACGGAGCGCAGCCAGATGCTCGCGGATTTGCGACAGCAGTCGCCAGCGCGGGCCACGCGCGTGCGCGGTCGTGGCAAGTCGGTCGATGCCGAGCAAGCGCCGCCTTCCGAACCTGTGTCCGAAGCCCAGCCAGACGATGCCGTGCCGAAAAAGCGCAGGCGCCGGCGTCGCGGACGCGGCAGTGCGGCGGGCCAAGAAGGCACCGATCATGGTCGTGACGCCGGCTGAGCCCGCCCGGACGACGTGCGATCTCTCGCGCCCGTGGGTACCTGTCTTCATCGGGCTTGGTGCCAACCTCGGCGATGCGCCCGCCCAGCTGCAGTGGGCGGCTGAACGCATCGGCCAATGGCCACATGTACAGCTGACGGCCCATTCGTCGATCTACCGCAGCAGGCCGATCGATTGCGCTCCCGGTGATCCTGATTTTTTCAATGCGGTGCTGGCACTTCAGACCCGCCTGAACGCGATGGCCTTGCTGGAGGCCTTGCAGCATCTGGAACACCAAGCGGGCCGCGAACGGCCCTATCGCAACGCACCACGATCGCTCGATCTCGATCTGCTGCTCTACGGGCAGGGGCGAATCGATTCGCCGCAGCTCGTGGTACCGCATCCCCGCATGGATCAGCGCGCCTTTGTGCTGGTGCCCCTGGCTGAGATCGCGCCCGAACGGGTGTCGCCGCAGGCCCTGGCCGCGGTCATTCATCAGGCAATTGAGCGGTATCCGGGCTGAGCGCAAGGCCCGCTGACTGTGGTGTCGCGGGCCCGCTTGCTGCCGGCCGCTGTTACGGCGCCAGCCGCTCGCGCACCCAGTTCAAGCCGTCGAGTCTGTAGCGCAGGCGATCATGCAGGCGGCTTTTTCGGCCTTGCCAGAATTCCCAGCGGTCGGGCCGCAGGCGGTAGCCGCCCCAGTGCGGCGGACGCGGCGGTTGCAGCAAAAACTGCGCACCGTACCGGGCGGCATTGGCCACCAACACCGATCGACCTGCAATCACCTGGCTTTGCGGGCTGGCCCAGGCACCGATGCGTGAGTCCAGCGGCCGACTGGCGTAATAGGCGTCGCTTTCCTCGCCCGAAACTTTTTCTACCCGACCCTCCACACGCACCACCCGTTCGAGCTCGACCCAGTGAAACTGCAGCGCCGCATAGGGATTGCCAGCCAGTTCCTGCCCCTTGCGGCTTTCGTAGTTGGTGTACCAGACGATACCGCGTTCATCGAGCCCCTTTATCAGCACCACCCGGGTCGAGGGCCGCAGGTTGGCATCGACTGTGGCCAGGGTCATCGCATTGGGCTCGGGCAGTTCGGCTGCAATGGCTTCTTGCAACCACTGGCGAAACTGGGCCAACGGATCTGCGTGCGAGGCGCTTTCGTCCAGTTCGGCCCGTTCGTAGCTCTTGCGCAAATCGGCGATGGAGGGCAGGTCATCCGGCATGGCCTGAGTATACGAATCGCCCTGTGGGAGCGTGCCCCTCAGGCGTGTTCGAGCATCCGGTGCAGCAAGTCGTCGTGGATACCGGCCTGGCGCAGGCATTCGTAGGTTTGCCGCGCATAGTCCAGGGTGCTGCCGTAGCGGCCCCTGGCTTGCCTGAAGATGCGGCGCAGCTCGCCCGCCGGCAAGGGCCCGGTGTAGTTGGGACTGCGCCGTGACAAGGTGAAGGTCAGGGCTCGAACTGGCCCTTCTTCAGTCTGGCAGGCCAGCCAGCGTGGGTCGTAGACCCCGGTGGGCATTTCACGCTGCCACAGCCGCTCGAGGGCATCGTCGGCCCGGCTTCTCTCGATGCGGTAGGCCACGCCTCGGCAACTGCCACCCTGCAGCAGCGCGAACACCAGTCCGGGGCGCTCGGGCGTGCCACGGTTGATGCGGCTCCACATTTTCAGGGCTCGGTGGTAGCCGTGAACCCGGCCCCATCGCTGCTCGGCGTAGTCGAATTCGGGGCGCCAGATCAGCGAGGCATAGGCGAACACCCACAAGTCCTGTTGTCCGCCCCATTGCTGCCGAGTGGCTTGCAGCATGGCCTGCACATCTCGCAGGGGGGCAGGGTAACTGGAGATTGGCTCGGTCATGGGCGCAATTGCAGCGCGTGGAGATGGCCGGCGTCGGGGCTAGTGCCGCTCGATCAGCTCAATCTTGTAGCCGTCCGGGTCGGTCACGAAGGCGATCACGGTGGTTCCCCCTTTGACCGGTCCCGGCTCCCGGCTGACCTGGCCGCCGGCAGCGCGGATCTTTTCGCAGGCCGCATAGGCGTCGGGCACCCCCAGGGCGATGTGACCGAAGGCCGTGCCCATCTCGTAGTGATCCACCCCCCAGTTGTAGGTCAGTTCGATCTCGGCGTGATCGGGGTTGCTGCCGTAGCCCAGGAAGGCCAGGCTGTACTTGTATTGGGGATTTTCCGAGGTGCGCAGCAGTTTCATGCCAAGTACCTGGGTGTAAAAATCGATGGATCGCTGCAGATTGCCCACCCGCAGCATGGTGTGTAGGATGCGCATGGCGCTATTTTGCATGCATGCTGGCCCGATTGAGCGGTTGGCCCCGGCGCCATACGCACCGTCAATGCCAGGGTCCTGCGGCGAGATACCGCCAGACGGGCTACATTTAAGGCTGAATTTTCAGCCACCAACGCTCTGAACGACTGACCATGAAACTCATCGATTCCATTGTGGGCCAGGCCCCTGCCATTGCCGCTTTGCGGCGCGAAATTCATGCCCACCCCGAACTGTGTTTCCAGGAGGTGCGCACGGCCGACTTGGTGGCTACCCAGCTTGAGCGCTGGGGCATCGAGATGCACCGGGGTATGGGCACCACAGGAGTGGTGGGCATTATTCGTGGGCGTGATGGTGGCGCCAGCGGGCGGTCGGTGGGCTTGCGGGCCGACATGGACGCGCTGCCCATGCAGGAGTTCAACACCTTCTCGCATGCCAGCAAGCACCAGGGCAAGATGCACGCCTGCGGCCATGACGGGCATACCGCGATGCTGCTGGCGGCGGCCCAGCACCTGGCCGCGCAGCGTGACTTTGACGGCACCGTCTACACCATCTTTCAGCCGGCGGAAGAGGGCGGCGGTGGCGCCCGCGAGATGATCCGCGATGGTCTGTTCGAGCGTTTTCCCATGGAAGCGGTTTTCGGCATGCACAACTGGCCGGGTATGGCAGTCGGCGCGTTTGCCGTCAGCAGCGGGCCTGTGATGGCCTCTAGCAATGAATTCAAGATCACCATTCGTGGCAAGGGCGGTCACGCCGCATTGCCGCACACCGGCATTGACCCTGTGCCGGTGGCCTGTCAGATGGTGCAGGCTTTCCAGACCATCGTCACCCGAAACAAGAAGCCGGTAGACACGGCCGTGATTTCCGTCACCATGATCCATACCGGCGAGGCGACCAACGTGATTCCTGATGTGTGCGAGATCCAGGGTACGGTGCGCACCTTCACCACGCCGGTGCTGGATCTGGTGGAGCAACGCATGCGCGAGATTGCCCAGCACACGGCGGCCGCGTTTGGCGCGCGCTGCGAGTTCGAGTTTGTGCGCAACTATCCGCCGACCGTCAACACGGCTGCCGAGGCCGACTTTGCCCGTGCGGTCATGCGTGACATGGTGGGGCCCGATCAGGTGTTGGCGCAGGAGCCCACCATGGGGGCCGAGGATTTCGCCTACATGCTCCAGGCCAAGCCCGGCGCGTACTGCTTCATCGGCAATGGCGACGGGGCCCATCGGGAGATGGGTCACGGCGGGGGGCCTTGCACCCTGCACAACCCAAGCTACGACTTCAACGACGACCTGATTCCCTTGGGCGCCACCTACTGGGTGGAACTGGCCAAGCGCTGGCTGGCGCGCTGAACCGAGGGGCAGCTGGGACGCTTGGCCGCGTCCTAGGCTGGCGCGAGTTGGACGCGCGTGCTGATCTGGCCGGTCTGGCCCTGATCGTCCTGCCAATGCACGCGCAGCTCTTCGTTTTCGACGGGAAGTATCCAGAACATCAGAAATGGGTTGGCGGCAATGCCCGGCCCCATCTTGGCCTTGAACACGGTTCGGCCGGCATAGTCGGCCTGCAGACTGTGGATCACATTGGCCGGGACTGCCTGGCCCGAGAAATCGAATCGAAAGCCGGTCTCCATGGGGTGCTGGACCAGCAGGCGCACCTGAACGGGTTGGCCGCGGCGCGGCGGTGTCAGCAGTTGAATGCGGGCCAACATTAGCTTGCGTCCAGACAGGCCGATTCGGTGACCTCTACCTCGGCTGTGCCTTGCCACCATCGGCCATCGGAGGTTTGCACCAGGGCCATGATTTCTTGCGAGCCATTGAGCCGCACCCGGGTGGCCACCTCGGCCTTGCCCGACCAGGGGCCGAGTTCGAATTCGGCAATCAGGGGGCGCGGATTGCGATTAGACAGCAGCATCACCCGGCGCACATGGTCGTCGGCTTGCATGGCGCTGTCGACCCGTATGCTCACGGGCACCGACAGCCCGTTGTCTGCCAGACGGGGTGTTGTAACCATCACCCGAGCGGGCGTTGGCGTTCGACCTGCGGTGTACGGGCTGTAGAGGCTGGGCCAGTCCGGGTTGATCGGTGGCGCTTGCGCCCGCACGGGCTTGCTTGCCAGGCAGGCGCAGGCCAGCAACCCGCCCAGTCCGTGCCGGCGTGAGAGTCCTTGCGGTGCGAGTTCAGACAATCCGCAGCCCGTGATTTTTCAGGGGCATGTTGCGAACGGGTTTGCCCGTGGCCGCAAAGATGGCGTTCAGGATGGCCGGCGCCACCACGCAAATGGTGGGCTCGCCCACGCCGCCCCAAAAGTCGAAGGTCGGCGCAATCACGGTCTCGATGCGCGGCATCTGGCGCAGTCGGGCGATGGGATAACGATCGAAGTTGGTCTCGACAATACGTCCCTTGGCCACGCTGGACTGGCTTTGCAAGGTGTCCAGGCCGTAGGCCACCGACCCCTCAACCTGCGCGGCAATCTGGTCGGGGTTGACCGCATGCCCGCAGTTGGTGGCCAGCACCAGACGGTGAATCTTGACCTCTTCGCCCTTGACCGAGACCTCTGCTACTGCAGCGGCGTAGCTGCCGTAGCCCATGAATTGCGCGATTCCGCGGTGTCCGCCGCTTGGCAGCGGCTTGCCCCAACCGGCCTTGTCGGCCGCTGCATTGAGCACGGCCAGATGCTTGGGGTGGTTTTTCATCAGGACGCGACGAAATTCCAGCGGATCACGACCGGCTGCTGCCGCCACTTCTTCCATGAAACATTCAAGGTACAGGCCGTTTTGATTGGTATTGACGCCGCGCCACGGACCCACCGGCACATGCGTGTTGCGCATCGCGTACTCGGTGCGGAAGTTGGAGATGGTGTAGCCGATTTGCGCATCGTGGGGCTCTGCCCAATAACCCTGCAGCTGACGGCGGTCCTTGCCATCCTTGATGTTCTGCGGCGAGAGGTAAGCATTGATCGACTGCCCCGATACGCGCAGATGCAGGCCCAGCAAATTGCCCTGGGCGTCCAGTCCGGCTTCTAGCCGGCATTGCCCGATGGGCCGGAAGAAATCCTGCGCCATGTCTTCCTCGCGGCTCCACACCAGTTTGACCGGCACGCCGGGCATCTGCTTGGCCAGCAAGGTGGCCTGTCTGACGAAGTCTTGCTGGCCGCCCCGTCGGCCAAAACCGCCGCCAAGCGTGTGGTTGTGGACCTCGCATTGCTCAAGCGGCAGACCGCTGGCGGCAGACAGCGCCGCCATGGACGCTTCGGCGTTCTGGCTCGCCACCCAGGCCTCGGCGCGATCGGCGCGGACCAGCGCGGTGCAGTTCATCGGCTCCATGCACGCATGGGTGACGAAGGGCGTGCTGTAGACCGCTTCCACGCGTTTGGCTGCTCCTGCGATGGCTTGCGGTGCGTTGCCGACATCAAGATCGGCGAACACGTTGCTGCTGGAAGTCAGGCCTTCTTTCAGACGCTCGGCAATGTCGGCGCTGCTCTCCTGCGCGTGTGCCCCTTCATCCCAAACGATGGGCAGGTCGGCCAGGGCGGTCTTGGCGCGCCACCAGTTGTCGGCCACCACGGCCACGGTGCTGCCGTCAATTCGGTAGGCGCCGACAACGCCCTTGCGACCTTTGATCTTGTCACCGTCGAAGCTGACCAGCTTGCCGCCGAAGACGGGGCAGGCTTGAACAGCGGCGTAAACCATACCGGGCAGGCGGGTGTCGATCGCATAGTTCTGACGCCCCATCACCTTGGCGTCGGTGTCAAGTCGCTTCAAGGGCTTGCCTGCAACCTTCCATTGCCGGGGATCGCGCAGGGTGAGACTTTTGGGATCGGGCGGCGGCAGCTTTGCCGCTGCGCTGGCCACCTTGCCGTAGCTTGTCTTGCGGCCCGAGGGTGCGTGGGAGATGATGCCTTTGGCCACTGCCAGTTCGTTGACAGGCACCCCCCATTGCTGGGCCGCCGCTTGCAGCAGCATCACGCGTGCCGCTGCGCCGCCTTGCCGCATGTACTCTTGCGATCCACGCAAGCCGCGGCTGCCGCCGGTGGACATGTCGCGCCAGACTCGTTTGCGTGCCAGATTTTGCGCCGGAGACACCATTTGCACCTTGACCTTGTTCCAGTCGCAATCGAGCTCTTCGGCCACCAGCTGGGCCAGCCCGGTGTGGGTGCCTTGTCCCATCTCAGCACGGGCGACGCGAACGATGCAGGTCTCATCGGGTTCAATCACCACCCAGGCATTGACTTCAGGGGTGGTGGCGCCTTGGGCGCTGGCGGGCCAGTGAAACCCCAGCGACAGACCGGCACCGGCGGCTGCGCTGCTGACGATGAACGACCGACGAGACAGGCCTTCTTGCTGCTTGCTGCGTGTCATGCTTGTCTCCTCAGGCCTGCGGCCTTGTTGGTTCGATCAGCTCACCTGCATCGCTGACCATATGGATCACCGAGCCCACGGCCTTGCCCGTCTTGGCCGCCAGGTGGATGGCCGCTCGGATGCGTTGGTAGGTGCCGCAGCGGCAGATATTGGTCATGGCCTCATCGATATCGGCATCAGTGGGCTTGGGTTTTTTGCGCAGCAGGGCAGCGGCCGCCAAAACCTGACCCGATTGGCAATAGCCGCACTGCGGCACATCCAGGGCCTTCCAGGCCATTTGTACCGGGTGCGTGCCATTCTTGGACAGACCCTCTATGGTGACCACTTTGCTGCCGACAGCGGCGGACACCGGATAGGAGCACGATCGCACCGGCTCGCCATTGATGTGAACGGTGCATGCGCCGCATTGGGCGATACCGCATCCAAACTTGGTGCCGGTCAGACCGAGCTGGTCGCGCAGCACCCACAGCAGGGGCATTTCGGGCTCGACATCAATCTGCTGATTTTTGCCGTTGACGTTCAATCTGAGCATGTCCAAGACCCTCCCGTTGATGCAGTGGCATCAAGGTAGGTCAGCTTGGCGGGCAGGTCAATCAAGGGTTTTCCCTCGGCGCGGGCGGGCTGCGGTCTGCATCGCGCTTGCAGGGATGCACGGACCGCTTCCCCGGGGCTGACCCGCTTGATCGACAGCCTCTAGCGCCGGATGTCCCGCGCGCAGCGAAAGCCGATATAGATCACGGCGGTACCGGCAGGCTTGCCTTGTACGTGCTGGTCCTGCATGGGACCGGCGCCGTACCACCAAGAGCCGCCCCGGGTGCGCTGCTCATGACCCGGACCGCTATCGACCCATTCCCAAAGGTTGCCGCCCATGTCGAACAAGCCGTTTACCCCC
>JBILUT010000036.1:0-8726 GCA_044370875.1 Polaromonas sp.
ATGCGCGCGGTTGAGTAAGCCCTTGCCGGCCATGCAGGTGAGGAACCAGGTGAGTTCGGGGATCTCGGGAATGTCGGATTGGCGATAGAACGTCACTCGGTTCGGGTCGAGCCCGGCCGCCAACCACGTGGCTGCGATCTCCAACGTCGAGCGCTGTATGCGTTCGGGCTCACCCACCTTGATCAGGGCGTGGTAGTCGGCCAGGAAGTAAAAGCTCTGCACCTCGGGCCGCCGGCTGGCCTGTACCGAGGGACGGATGGCGCCCACATAGTTGCCCAGATGGGGTGTACCCGAGGTGGTGATGCCGGTGAGGACTCGCAAAGACTTCATAGGGTTTCGAAATGCCATCAGGGGCCAAGTAGCAGGCGAAGGGGTTGGAGCATGAGGGCCAGCGCGTCGTAGCTCAGCCCCATGATCGGACGCATCCAAAGACTGCTGACGATGCCTGTGAGGATGAGGGCCAGCACAATGAAAAAGCCCCAGGGCTCGACCCGCGACAGCAGGACAGCCTGCCGCCACGGTAACAGGCCCACCAGAATGCGCCCTCCGTCGAGAGGCGGCAGCGGAAACAGGTTGAAGGCAAACATGACCAGATTGACCAGAACCCCGGCCTTGCACATCTCGATGAGAAAGGGTTCGGTCACGCCGGCCGCATCCAGCAGATGAAAGGCCACCCCCCACAGCAGTGCCTGCAGGAAGTTGGCCCCCGGGCCCGCCAGTGCAACCCAGATCATGTGCTGCTTGGGCTTGCGCAGTCGGGCGAAATCGACCGGCACCGGCTTGGCATAGCCAAACAGGAATTGGCCCGCGGTGGCAAAGTAGAGCACGATGGGCATGAGCACCGTACCGATGAGGTCCATGTGGCTCATCGGATTGAGCGTCACGCGGCCGAGCTGCCAAGCGGTCGGATCGCCGAAGTGGCGCGCTGCATAGCCGTGTGCAGCCTCGTGCACGGTGATGGCAAACAGCACCGGCAGGGCGTAGAGCGTCACCTTCTGGATGAGATCGGCCAAGTCCATCGAGCGATTGTCTCAGAGGCGTCCGATCGTCGGCTGCTCTGCCCAGCGCGCTTTAGGCCAGGCCAATAGCCTGCAAGCTGCCGCGACCGGGGCGGATGACTTCGGGGGTCTGGCCGCTGCCCATGGGGACCAGATCGATGATCGTGGTGGGCTCACGTGTGCACGCACCCGCAGCAATCACACCGGCCAGCTCGTGTTCGAGCTGGTGTCGTATTTCGTCCGCGTCAACCAGCGCCTCGGTTTGGCCCTGTGGGATCAGTGTGGTGGCCAGCAGCGGTGCGTTGTGCTGCGTCAGCAGTTCCTGCAAGACGCGATGGGCTGGCAGCCTCAGGCCGATGGTCTTGCGCGAGGGGTGGCTCAGTCGGCGCGGGACTTCCTTGCTGGCCTCCAGAATGAAGGTGTAGGGCCCGGGCGTGGCCAGCTTGAGGAGACGGAACTGCCGGTTATCCACCCGCGCGTAGCTGGCCAGCTCACTGAGGTCGCGGCACAACAGCGTCAGGTGGTGTCGCTCGTCCACGCCACGGATGCGCCGCATCCGGTCAGCCGCCGCTTTGTCGTCCAGGTGGCACGCCAGGGCGTAGCCTGAGTCCGTGGGCACCGCCAGCACACCCCCTTGATCCAGCAACTGGCAGGCGCGCTTGAGCAGTCGCGGCTGGGGATTGTCTGGGTGGATGTCAAAAAGCTGGGCCATGTTCCATCAGCTCGGCGGGGCCGGTTGCGACAGCGCATCGCGCACGGTGCGCGCCTGGCGCATCGTCAGCCAGGCACCACCCGCACCGCAAGCGGCAATCACGCACATACCCAGCAGCGACCAGCCATCAGGTGTGTGGGAAAACACCAGCCAGCCGCTGAGGACCGCAAACGCGATTTGCGCGTACATATACGGGGCCATCGTGGCCACCGGGGTGCGTTCATAGGCCAGGATCAGCATGAAGTGACCGATGGTGGCCGACAGTCCCATGAGCAGCAGCAGAGCCCATTGGGCCAGGCTCAGCGAGGTCCAGACCCACGGCAGAGCCACCGAGGCCACCAAGGCGCCGACCCACCCGGTGTAGAGGTGCAGAGTCAGCGGATCTTCGGTGCGAACCAGTCGGCTGGTCAGCAGTTGGAACAGGGAGTTGGCGAACAACACCACAAGCGGTAGCAGCATGGTGCCGGTGAAATGTGTGGCGCCGGGTTGGATGATGAGCAGGGCCCCGGAGAAGCCGCCGAGCACCAGCAGCCAGCGCGGGGCCGATACCCGCTCGTGGAGGAAGAGCGCCGCAATCACCGTGATCAGCAGCGGACCGAGCGAGACGATGGCAGTAAATTCGGCCACCTGTACATGGCGCAGTGCCTCGAAGGCCGCCAGGCTGCTGCCTACCAGCAGCAGGCCTCGCAGGATCTGCAGGCCCGGTCTTTGGGTGCGCCAGATGCGCCAACCGGAGCGCGGCACCATGATCAGGGTGCTGGCCACGGCCTGAAAGAAATATCGAAACCACAGCGCCATCAGCACCGGGATGGAGCCCAGCGCCAATTTAGTGGTGGTGTCCAGGGTGGCGAACATGGCCACCGCGCCCAGAGTCAGGGCGATGCCGGCCAGGGCCGATGGCGTTGGCCCCGACCCCTTCACTGAATGCGGTCTTCCAGCAACTCCCAGACTGGGGTGAGTGTGCCGGGCAGATAAGGCAGTGTGCCCAGATCGGTGTGACTTTCATCGGGGCTGTGAAAGTCACTGCCGCGCGAGGCGGCCAGATCAAACTCGGCCGCCATTTCGCCGTACTTGAGAGCTTCCTGCACGCTGTGGCTGCCGGTGATGACCTCAACCGCCTGACCGCCATGGATCTTGAATTCGGTGAACAGCGCGTATTCCTCATTGGGGGTGAATTTGTAGCGGGCCGGATGTGCAATCACGGCGACGCCGCCGGCACCGGTGATCCACTGGATGGCGTTTTTTAGCGAGGCCCAGCGATGCGGCACAAAGCCGGGCTTGCCTTCAGTGAGAAACCTGCGAAAGACTTCATGGGTGTCTTTGCAGATTCCCGTCTCCACCAGAAAGCGGGCAAAGTGAGTTCGTGAAATCAGATTCGGATTGCCGACGAACTGCAAGGCCCCCTCGTAGGCACCCGAGATACCCACCTGGGCCAGCCCATCGGCCATTTCCCGGGCTCGTTCGGCGCGGCCAGCGCGTGTGGCTTGAAGGCCTTCACGCAGCGCCGGGTCGTTGGCATCGAAACCCAGACCCACGATATGCACCGTCTCGCCCGCAAAGGTCACCGAGATCTCGGTGCCGGTGAGATAAGCCAGGCCCTGCTCACGAGCCGCAGCGGCGGCGCGGTGCTGACCACCGATCTCATCGTGATCGGTCAGAGCCCACAGCTCGACACCACCACGTCGGGCCCGGCCGGCCAGATCTTCCGGCGTGAGGGTGCCGTCGGAGATGACCGAATGGCAATGCAGGTCGGCATTGAGGATGCTGCGGGCGTTCACGCACTGATTTTACGGGGCGCGTCTGGCCGTGACCGGGCCCGCTCGTCGCCACCGGGACGCCCCGCGTCAGACCTCGCCTGCCTCGATGACAAACCGCACCCGACGTTGGCCCTGCCATTCGTCCAGGTCCAGGCGGTAGACCAGCCGCGCTGTTTGGGGCAGAGGTTCGGTGCGACCGAACCAGATGCCGTCTACATCCTGACCCTGGTGCTTGAGCTTGAGCGACAGGTGCCCCTGTCCCACCTGTCTTTGTGACACCACTTGCAGCGGCTCGTAGAACGTGGGCACGGCAAAACCCTGACCCCAGACCTGCTGCTGCAGCGCCTCCACCACATCAGGGCGCCGGTATTGGGCGGGCAGCGGGCCATCGGTCTGCAGTTGGCGGGTAAGGGTGGCGGCATCAAGCCATTCGCGGGCCACTTGTGCGAGCGCCTGTCGAAAGGTTTCGATCTGGTCTGCCGGTACGGTACAGCCGGCGGCCATGGCATGGCCACCGAAGCGCAGCAATACGCCCGGATGGCGCTTGGCCACCAGATCGAGGGCGTCGCGCAAGTGAAAGCCGGGTATGGATCGACCGGATCCTTTGAGTTCGTGGGCCTTACCTTCAGCGGCGCTTGCCGCAAAAACGAAGCAGGGACGGTGCAGTCGGTCCTTGATGCGCGAAGCAACGATACCGACCACCCCTTCGTGAAATTGCGGTTCGTACAACACCACCGCCGGTGGGCTTTCCTCGGTTTGGCCGAGCATGGCATCGGCTGCCTGCATGGCCTGTTCACGCATTTGGCCTTCGAGGTCTCTTCGCTGCCGATTGATGCGGTCGAGCTCCGCCGCCAGGCTTTGAGCTTTGGAGATGTCATCGGTGAGCAGGCATTCAATACCCAGCGTCATGTCTGAAAGTCGACCGGCCGCATTGATTCGCGGGCCCAGTGCAAAGCCGAAATCCATGCTGCTCAAGGTTTGTGTCTTTCGGCCGGCCACTTGCATCAAGGCGGCCAGGCCTGCGCTCATATGGCCGGCGCGCATGCGGCGCAAACCCTGGGCCACCAGCCGACGGTTGTTGGCATCGAGTCGCACCACATCGGCCACTGTGCCCAGGGCCACCAAAGGCAGCAGGCTGTCGAGCCGGGGCTGTTCGATGTCGGTGTAGACGCCGCGCTCGCGCAATTCGGCGCGCAGAGCCAGCAGCACATAAAACATCACACCGACCCCGGCTATGGACTTGCTGGGGAAGGGACAGCCGGGTTGATTGGGGTTGACGATGACATCGGCCTGCGGCAATGTGATACGCCCATCGATCTGTGCGGGCAAATGGTGATCGGTGATGAGCACTTGCAGTCCCAGCGCATGTGCGCGTGCTACGCCTTCAAGACTGGCAATGCCGTTGTCCACTGTGACCAGCACATCAGCGCCACGCGCTTTCACCCGCTCTGCAATGGCTGCAGTCAAACCGTATCCATCGACCACACGATCAGGCACCAGGTAGCTGATGGCCCCGTGGTCCAGGGTGTGGCCGAGCAGCTTCAGGCCCCGGATGGCGACGGCGCAGGCGGTGGCGCCATCGCAGTCATAGTCGGCCACCACGCAGATCGATTGCTTGTTTTGCAGGGCATCGGCAAGCAGACGTGCAGCTTCGCGGGCCTGGAGCATTTGTCCGGGATCAATCAGGCGCTTAAGGTCCTCGCTGAGATCTGCGGCATCGTCAATGCCACGCGCTGCAAACAACCTGGCCAGCAGAGGATGCACACCGGCCTGCTCCAGCGCCCAAGCGCTTCTTGGGGGCACATCGCGCACGGTGATCTTCACAAGGCCTCCCTCATCAGGGCGGGCCAGGAGGGCGCTACCAGACGATGCGCCAGTCGGCCCAGCAGGCCTGCCGTGATGCTCTGCAGGCGCAGCCAGCCGCGTTCGCCGCAGAGCGTGAGTTCAACAGTGTGTCCCTGAAGCTGTTGTTCAAGCAGCTGTGCCACGCAGGTCTTGTCCAGCTGGATCCAGGCTTGCGCGTAGGCAGGCGCATCCTCACTCAGGGCTGCTTCGGCGAGTTGGTGCGTGACATGAACGGATGGCCTTGGGCTGTTTTCTGTCGGTAGTCGGCCGCTGCCACTGAACCACAGCGAATTGATGGGCAACTGCCCGCGTGCGCCGCGTGCCTGGTTGACGGGGTGGGTGTAGAGCAGCATTTGCATTTCGTTTTGCAGGCGGCGCAGCAGACGTGCATTCGGTCCCCCTGGCAACCAGGGATCGACATTGCGTGCAATCACCCGGTCGAGCGAGGCGGTCGGTTGATTGAAGACCTCCCCCATCCCCAGCCAGTGACCCGGCCAGACCGGATGCAAGTCGATTCCTTCCGATTCAAAGTAGGGCTGCATGGCCTGCAGCAGTGCGTCGGACTCCTCGGGGCCGATCTGCAGCAACTGTGGGTTGGTCAGGCTCGCCTGCTCGCGCCCCATCGCCCAGTGGCACAGGCTGACCCAGGCCCAGGCGTGGCGTCCGGCCGCGGGCGCGCAGCGCGCCGCCCAGGGCAGCAGACCATCGGGCAGATGCTGCCAGCCCAGCAGCCTGGCCAGCGCCCGCTCGTGCGGCGGGCTCAGGCTGTCCGCGCTGCCGCTATCCCGTTCGCAGATCCGCATGCCGCGCAGCAGTTGCTGCAGGTGCCCGGTGGACGGCGGGGGCAGGGCCTGCAGTGCACGCAGCGCCTCTGGCTCACTGGAGAAGGCCCAGGGAACGATCAGGTGCCGGGGCGGCGCGGTTTGCTCCGCGGAGAGCCCCAGCAGTTCCGATGGTTGGACAAACATGGCCCTATTGTCCCGAATCGGCCGCCTGTGCGCCGCCCGCCCCCTCAGGGCGATGACACAATCACGCCATGTCGCTGCCTTACGAGCTGTCCCTGGGATGGCGCTACACCCGCGCCGGTCGAGCGTCTCGGCGCAATGGCTTTATCTCCTTCATCTCTGGCGTGTCGATGCTGGGCATCGCGCTGGGCGTGGCTGCTCTCATCATCGTGCTTAGCGTGATGAACGGATTTCAGAAGGAGGTGCGTGATCGCATGCTGGGCGTGATCTCGCACATTGAGGTCTATGCCGCTGACGGGGGCGCACTTCGGGATCTGGAGGGTGCGCTGGGTCAGTTGCGCAAGCACCCTCAAGTGGTGGGTGCGGCCCCCTTCATTGCCACGCAGGCTTTGCTGGCCCGGGGCGAAGACATGAAGGGTGCCATCTTGCGCGGCATCGATCCGGCGCTGGAAGGTCAGGTCAGCGATCTGGCTGTGCAACAGCGGCAGGCGATCGAGCGTTTGCAGCCGGGCCAGTTTGGCCTTGTGCTCGGTGTTGAGCTGGCTCGCGCTTTGGGGGTGCGGCCGGGGGATCCCTTGACCCTGATCGTACCTGGTGGCCAGGTCACGCCAGCCGGCGTGGTGCCCAGGCTCAAGCAGATGACGGTGGTGGGCCTGTTCGATTCTGGCCACTTTGAATATGACGCGGGCATGGCGCTGATGCATCAGGACGATGCCCAGCGACTGTTTCGCCTTGAAGGACCCAGCGGCATCCGCGTCAAGCTGCAGGACCTGCATCAAGCGCGTGAGGTGGCGCAGCAACTCATCGGCGCCTTGCCCCCAGATTTGCTGGTTCGCGATTGGACGCGCCAAAACCGCACCTGGTTTGCAGCGGTTCAATTGGAAAAGCGCATGATGTTCATCATCCTGACGCTGATCGTAGCCGTGGCTGCGTTCAATTTGGTCAGCACCTTGGTGATGACCGTTACCGACAAGCGTGCAGATATTGCCATCTTGCGCACCCTGGGCGCCAGCCCCGGCAGCATCATGCTGGTGTTTATGGTCCAGGGCGCGATGGTGGGGCTGGTGGGAACCGGGGCCGGCCTGTTGTTGGGCTTGCTGGTGGCCTTCAACATTGACGTCATCGTGCCGATGCTCGAAACGCTCTTTAGGGCCAGCTTTTTGCCGCGAGACATTTACCTGATCAGCCGCATGCCCAGTGACCCGCAAGCCGGCGACATCGTGCCAGTGGCCTTGATGGCCCTGGTGCTGGCATTCATAGCCACCCTCTATCCCAGCTGGAGGGCCAGCCGGGTCAAACCGGCTCAGGCCTTGCGTCATGAATAGCCAGTGGGACGGCGTCGAACCTTGCGCACCCACCGCAGCGGGACAGCTGGTGCTGTCCGCCCAGGGGGTTTCGCGGCGCTTTACCGAAGGTGGGCTGGACGTGCTCGTACTCGATGGCGTCGATTTGCAGGTGCGGGCCGGACAGACCCTGGCGATCGTGGGAGCTTCGGGTTCGGGCAAGAGCACCCTGCTGCATTTGCTCGGTGGTCTGGACGTACCCACGGCCGGGCGTGTGTTGCTGATGGGGCAGGATTTCTCGGGGCTGTCGGCCCGCGAGCAGGGCCGTCTGCGCAATTTGCATCTGGGCTTTGTCTACCAGTTTCATCACTTGTTGCCCGAGCTAAGCGCTCTTGAAAACGTGGCCATGCCTCTGCTCATACGCAGGCAGGCGCGTGACTTGGCGCTGCAGGCCGCCGCGGTAGCGCTAAAAGATGTGGGCTTGGCTGAGCGGCTGCAACACCGACCTGCAGAGTTGTCGGGTGGTGAGCGTCAGCGGGTGGCCATGGCCCGCGCTCTGGTCACGCGGCCGGCCTGCGTTTTGGCCGATGAGCCTACGGGCAATCTTGATCGCGCCACCGCCGCAAAGGTCTTTGACCTGATGCTGCAAAAGGCGCGTGACCTGGGCATGGCTTTTGTGTTGGTCACGCATGATGAAGCGCTGGCGCGGCGCTGTGACCGGTGTCTGCGTTTGGTGCAGGGGCGGCTGCAGACGGCATAGGCCGGTTTGGTTTTGGGGGGCTGATCGAGCCTGACGCAGCGAAATCAAGGCGGAGAGGCGGCGCAAGCCGACTTGGGGGACATTCGCGGAGTCAGGTTCGGTGCGCCGGCCGGAACCCACCAATGCGAACGGCTATGCTGCCGCCTGAGTTTTGGTCACGCCCCGGTCAGCCACTGAAGTTCACAGGATGCGGTTGAACCACAGCATCGACAGGCCGGCCGAAAGCAGAGCCAGGACGGCCCCGAGCAAGGCCAGAAGGCCCGATATTTCGGTTTCCTTTTTTTGCAGGGTCAGCTTGGAGCTCAGCGTCGAGTACACCTTCTTGAGGTCCTGCGCCGTGCCCGCATAGAAATACTCGGCCTGGGTTCGAGCGGCGATGGCCTTGAGGGTGTCCTCATCAAGCCGC
>JBILUT010000037.1:0-8718 GCA_044370875.1 Polaromonas sp.
GAAGATCGTGTCGCTGGCCCCCGAAGTCATCTGAGGACGACTGCCATGAACAAAATACTCAAGGGTGACGAGGTCATCGTCATTGCCGGCCGCGACAAAGGCAAGCGGGGTCGTGTGGCCCGCCGTGCAGACGAGTCGCATCTCGTCGTCGATGGCATCAATCAAGTCAAGAAGCACACCAAGCCCAATCCTATGAAGGGCACCACCGGTGGCATCGTTGAAAAAAGCATGCCCATCCACCAGTCCAACCTGGCCATCTACAACGCCACCACCGGCAAGGCCGATCGTGTTGGTATCAAGCTGCTCGCTGACGGCAAGAAGGTTCGCGTCTTCAGGTCCAGCGGCGAAGAAATCAAGGCTGCATGACCATGGCTCGCTTGCAATCTCTCTACCGCGAGAAAATCGCACCCTCCCTGATTCAAAAGTTCGGCTACACCTCGCCCATGCAGGTGCCGCGCATCACCAAGATCACCCTCAACATGGGCGTGAGTGAGGCGGTGGCGGACAAGAAGGTCATGGACCACGCCGTCGGTGACCTGACCAAGATTGCCGGCCAGAAGCCGGTGGTGACCAAGGCCAAGAAGGCGATCGCCGGTTTCAAAATTCGTGAGGGCCTGCCAATCGGCTGCATGGTCACCTTGCGCGGCATTCGCATGTATGAATTCCTGGACCGCTTCGTCACCGTGGCCCTGCCGCGTGTGCGCGACTTCCGGGGCATCTCCGGCCGCGCGTTTGATGGCCGTGGCAACTACAACATCGGCGTGAAAGAGCAGATCATCTTCCCCGAGATCGAGTACGACAAGGTGGATGCCTTGCGCGGCCTCAACATCAGCATCACCACGACGGCCAAGACCGATGAGGAGTGCAAGGCACTGCTCGCCGCTTTCCGTTTCCCGTTCAAGAATTGAAGGCGCATCATGGCAAAGAAAGCTCTTCTGCAACGCGAACTCAAGCGCGACAAGTTGGTCGCCAAGTTCGCCAAGAAATATGCCGAACTCAAGGCCATCGCCGCTGATGCCAAGCGCTCCGAGGAAGAGCGTGCACTGGCTCGCGCTGACCTGCAAAAGTTGCCGCGCAATGCCAATCCCACCCGCCAGCGCAACCGCTGCGGCGTGACCGGTCGTCCGCGTGGCACGTTCCGTCAATTCGGTCTGGGTCGTACCAAGATCCGCGAAATGGCCTTTGCCGGCGACATCCCCGGCATCACCAAGGCCAGCTGGTAAGCGCCAGGCACGAGGAGAACACGAAATGAGCATGAGTGATCCCATCGCCGATATGTTGACGCGTATCCGCAATGCGCAGATGGTCGAGAAGACCTCGGTGCAGGTGCCGTCGTCGAAGGTCAAAGTGGCCATCGCCCAAGTCCTCAAGGACGAAGGCTATATCGAGGGTTTTCAGGTCAAGAACGACGACGGCCGTGCGCAGCTGGAAATCGCCCTGAAGTACTACGCCGGGCGCCCGGTTATCGAGCGTATCGAGCGTGTCAGCCGCCCGGGCCTGCGGGTCTACAAGGGCAGTAACGCTATCCCTCAGGTCATGAACGGCCTGGGCGTGGCTATCGTCACCACGCCAAAGGGTGTGATGACCGATCGCAAGGCCCGCGCCAGCGGCGTCGGCGGCGAAGTCCTGTGCTACGTGGCTTGATGCCGGGACAGAAAGGAACAGCAAAATGTCTCGAGTTGCCAAGAGCCCCGTCGTCGTGCCGCAAGGCGTGGACGTGGCCATCAAGGAAGACCAGATCAGTGTCAAGGGTTCGCTGGGTGCGCTGTCGCTTGCTCAGAGTGCCTTGGTCACGGTCAAGAACGAAGGTGGCAAGATCACTTTCGCGCCTAGCAATGATTCCCGCCAGGCCGATGCCATGAGCGGCACCATGCGTCAGTTGGTTAACAACATGATCGTGGGTGTCGCCAAAGGTTTTGAGAAAAAACTCAGCCTTGTTGGCGTGGGTTACAAGGCCCAGGCCCAGGGCGCCAAGCTCAACCTCAATGTGGGCTATTCGCATCCGGTCGTGATGGATATGCCTGCCGGCATCAAGGTTGAGACCCCCACGCCCACCGAGGTGGTGATCAAGGGCTTTGATCGTCAGCGTGTCGGTCAGGTGGCCGCCGAAGTTCGTGCCGTGCGTCCGCCCGAGCCCTACAAGGGCAAGGGCATCCGCTACGTCGATGAGACGATCGTGATCAAAGAAACCAAGAAGAAGTAAGGAGCTGCACCATGCTGAACAAGAAAGAGCAGCGCCTGCGTCGTTCGCGCCAGACCCGTCTGCGTATTGCGCAGCAGGGCGTGGCCCGGCTGACGGTCAATCGCACCAACTTGCACATCTATGCCAGCGTCATTTCTGGCGATGGCGCTCGCGTGCTGGCCAGCGCCTCCACGGCAGAGGCCGAAGTGCGGAAAAGCCTGGGCGCATCCGGCAAGGGGGGCAATGTGGCTGCAGCACAAACCATTGGCCGTCGCATTGCCGAAAAGGCGCGTGCCGCTGGCATCGAGAAGGTGGCGTTTGACCGCGCCGGCTTTGCCTTCCATGGCCGCGTCAAGGCGCTGGCCGAGGCCGCCCGTGAAGCGGGCTTGCAGTTTTAAGCAGGATTCCAGATATGGCCAAGTTTCAAGCTAAATCGCAGAACGACGCTCCTGAGGACGGCCTTAAGGAGAAGATGATTGCGGTCAACCGCGTGACCAAGGTGGTCAAGGGCGGACGTATTCTGGGCTTTGCTGCCCTGACCGTGGTCGGTGATGGTGATGGTCGCGTCGGCATGGGCAAAGGCAAGTCCAAGGAAGTGCCAGCGGCCGTGCAGAAAGCCATGGAAGAGGCGCGCCGCAACATGGTCAAAGTGTCGCTGCGCAGCGGCACCATTCACCATATGGTCGAGGGTCGCCACGGCGCTTCTACCGTGATGATGGCTCCGGCCCCCAAGGGAACCGGCATCATTGCGGGCGGCCCTATGCGCGCCATCTTCGAGGTCATGGGTATCACCGATATCGTGGCCAAGAGCCACGGTTCGAGCAACCCCTACAACATGGTGCGTGCCACCATGGACGCCCTGAACAAGTCCACCACGCCGGCCGAGATTGCAGCCAAGCGCGGCAAGAGCGTGGAAGAAATCCTCGCCTGAGGAGCCCCATCATGACGACCACCAACAAACTCAAGGTTCAGCTGGTTCGCAGCCCCATTGGCACCAAGCAGTCTCACCGCGACACCGTGCGTGGCCTGGGCCTGCGCCGTGTCAACAGTGTGAGCGAGCTCGAGGACACGCCGGCCGTGCGCGGCATGATCAACAAGATCGCTTACCTGGTCAAGATTCTCTAAGAGGCGGCACATCATGCAACTCAATTCCATCAAGCCCGCCGACGGTGCCAAGCGTGCGCGGCGTCGCGTCGGCCGCGGTATTGGTTCCGGTCTGGGCAAAACCGCAGGCCGTGGTCACAAAGGTCAAAAGTCGCGGGCCGGCGGTTATCACAAAGTCGGCTTTGAGGGCGGCCAGATGCCTCTGCAGCGTCGCCTGCCCAAGCGTGGCTTCAAGTCGCAATCACTGCGCTTTAACGCCGAAGTGACCCTGGCGGCGCTGGACAAGCTAGGCCTGCCCGAGGTTGATGTGAACGCGCTCAAGAGCGCCGGGCTGGTTGGTCAGCTCGCCCGCACCGTCAAGGTGATCAAGTCGGGTTCGCTGTCCAAGGCAGTCAAGCTGCAGGGTATCGGCGCAACCGCGGGTGCCAAGGCTGCCATCGAGGCCGTCGGCGGCTCGATCTCTTGAGCTTTGTTTTGAACATCGGATAGTTCGACAGCGTGGCCACCTCGACCTCAGCTCTGGCAAAAACCGGCAAGTACGGAGATCTGCGCTCGCGCCTGATCTTCCTGCTGCTGGCTTTGGTCGTCTATCGCATCGGTGCGCATATTCCGGTGCCTGGCATCGACGCCGGCCAGCTCCAGCAGCTGTTCAGCCAGCAGGGCGGCATCCTGAACCTGTTCAACATGTTCTCCGGGGGCGCGCTGTCCCGCTTTACCGTTTTTGCTTTGGGCATCATGCCCTATATCTCGGCCTCCATCATCATGCAGCTGCTGACTTATGTCGTTCCGACGTTTGAGCAGCTCAAGAAAGAGGGCGAAGCGGGGCGCCGAAAGATCACTCAGTACACCCGGTACGGCACCTTGGCCTTGGCCATCTTTCAGTCCATCGGTATCGCCGTGGCGCTCGAGAGCTCGCCGGGTCTGGTGCTCGCGCCAGGCTTTGGTTTTCGCATGACGGCGGTGGTCAGCCTGACAGCCGGCACCATGTTCCTGATGTGGCTGGGCGAGCAGATCACCGAGCGCGGTTTGGGCAACGGCATCTCCATCCTCATCTTCGCTGGCATTGCTGCGGGCCTGCCCAGTGCCATGGGTGGCCTGATGGAATTGGTGCGTACCGGCGCGATGAGCATTCTGGTGGCGCTCGTCATCGTGGCCCTGGTCGGCCTGGTCACCTATTTCGTGGTTTTTGTTGAGCGCGGCCAGCGCAAGATCTTGGTGAACTACGCCCGCCGCCAGGTGGGTAACAAGGTCTACGGCGGGCAGTCTTCGCATTTGCCGCTCAAGCTCAATATGGCCGGTGTCATTCCGCCCATCTTTGCCTCGTCCATTATTTTGCTGCCGGCCACAGTCGTGGGCTGGTTCTCAACGGGCGAGAGCATGACCTGGCTCAGAGATCTGGCGGCCACCCTGGCACCCGGCCAGCCGGTCTATGTTCTGCTGTATGCAGCGGCCATCATCTTCTTTTGCTTCTTCTACACCGCGCTGGTGTTTAACAGCCGCGAGACGGCTGACAACTTGAAAAAGAGCGGCGCCTTTGTGCCCGGCATTCGGCCGGGTGATCAAACGGCCCGCTACATTGACCGCATCCTGCTGCGTTTAACACTGGCTGGTGCCGTCTACATCACCTTTGTGTGCTTGCTGCCTGAATTTCTGATCCTCAAGTACAACGTGCCCTTCTATTTCGGAGGCACGTCCTTGCTGATCATTGTGGTGGTCACCATGGACTTCATGGCGCAGGTGCAAAACTACCTGATGTCGCAACAGTACGAATCCCTGCTGAAGAAGGCGAATTTCAAGACCAGCCCTTAAAACGGTGGGTCACCCCGATTATTGAGGCCGGCCCCGGGGGTATGGCCGGTGTCTAGGAGAGAAAAGTGAGAGTTTCAGCTTCGGTCAAGAAAATCTGCCGCAATTGCAAGATCATCCGCCGCAAGGGTGTGGTACGGGTGATCTGCACCGACCCGCGCCACAAGCAGCGTCAGGGTTGATTAGAGGAATTTGAAGAGGACGCTATGGCTCGTATCGCTGGTATCAACATTCCGCCGCATCAGCATGCCGAAATCGGCCTGACGGCTATCTTCGGCATTGGCCGCACACGCGCCCGCAAGATTTGCGAGGCTTGCGGTATTGCCTACAGCAAGAAGGTCAAGGACCTCACCGACTCGGATCTGGAGAAGATTCGTGACCAGGTCGGCCTGTACACCATCGAGGGTGACCTTCGTCGTGAGACCACGATGAACATCAAGCGCCTGATGGACATCGGCTGCTACCGTGGCTTCCGTCATCGCCGCGGCCTGCCGCTGCGCGGTCAGCGTACCCGTACCAATGCTCGTACTCGCAAAGGGCCGCGCAAGGGTGCAGCCGCTCTGAAGAAATAACTGAAAGCACTCCATGGCAAAAGCTCCAGTCTCCAGCGCCGCACAGCGCGTTCGCAAGAAGGTTCGCAAGAATGTGGCCGATGGCATCGCTCACATCCACGCGTCTTTCAACAACACCATCATCACCATCACCGACCGTCAGGGCAATGCTCTGTCCTGGGCTTCTTCGGGCGGACAGGGCTTCAAGGGCTCACGCAAGTCAACCCCGTTTGCAGCCCAGGTGGCCTCAGAGGTGGCCGGCCGTGCCGCGATAGAGCAGGGCATCAAGAACGTTGATGTCGAGATCAAGGGTCCCGGCCCTGGTCGCGAGTCGTCGGTGCGTGCGCTCGGTGCGCTGGGCATCAGGATCAACTCGATTTCTGATGTCACGCCGGTGCCGCACAACGGATGCCGTCCGCAAAAGCGCCGTCGCATCTGATCCACCGCGAGCCAGACGGCCGCCATGGCGGCACAGCTGGCGCGCTTTTTTAAACCAAGCCCACCGCCGGCCGACAAAACGTTCGCCGGCTCCTGCGCCCCCAGCGGCGCAGCAGTTGAATGAAGGAAGACTCAAGTGGCACGTACCCTAGGCCCCAAGGCCAAACTCTCCCGCCGCGAAGGCACGGATCTTTTTCTCAAGAGCGCCCGCCGGGCCATTGCTGACAAAGCCAAGTTTGACTCTAAGCCCGGTCAGCATGGCCGCACTTCAGGCGCCCGCACCTCGGACTATGGTCTGCAGTTGCGTGAAAAGCAGAAGGTCAAGCGCATGTATGGCGTGCTTGAGCGGCAGTTCCGTCGCTACTTCGAAGAAGCTGATCGACGCAAGGGCAACACCGGCGCCAACTTGCTGTCGCTTCTCGAAAGCCGTCTGGACAATGTTGTTTACCGCATGGGCTTTGGTTCTACCCGGGCCGAGGCGCGTCAGCTGGTCTCGCACAAGGCCATCACGGTCAACGGCCAAAGCGTCAATATTCCGTCTTATCTGGTTAAGACCGGCGATGTGATTGCTGTTCGCGAGAAGTCCAAGAAGCAAAACCGTATCGTCGAGGCCCTGCAGCTAGCCCAGCAGCTGGGCCTGCCAGGTTGGGTTGAGGTCAGCGTTGACAAGGCTGAAGGCACTTTCAAGAAAACACCGGACCGTGATGAATTCGGTTCGGATATCAACGAGTCGCTCATCGTCGAGTTGTATTCGCGTTAAACATTTTCATTCCCGGGCTGCGTTCGCGCGCAGACCGGGTTCTTCACCCGGCCTTATCGGTGTAACGAGCCGAGGGTATTGAGAGGAAGACTGCATGCAAACCAATCTGTTGAAACCCAAAACCATCAATGTCGAGCAGTTGGGCCCCAACCGCGCGAAGGTGACGCTCGAGCCCTTCGAGCGCGGCTACGGCCACACGCTGGGCAATGCGCTTCGCCGCGTGCTGCTGTCTTCCATGGTCGGCCATGCCGCCACCGAGGTCACCATCGCTGGCGTGCTGCACGAGTACTCTTCGATCGATGGCGTCCAGGAAGACGTCGTCAACATCCTGCTCAATCTCAAGGGCGTGGTGTTCAAGCTGCACAACCGTGACGAAGTCACGCTGAGCCTGCGCAAGGACGGCGAAGGCCCGGTCACTGCGGGCGACATCCAGACCCCGCACGATGTCGAGATCATCAACCCGGATCATGTCATTCTCAATCTGGCCCATGCGGGTAAGATCGATATGCAGATCAAGGTCGAAAGCGGCCGTGGCTATGTGCCCGGTACCCTGCGCCGTTTCGGTGAAGAGGTGACCAAGTCGATTGGGCGGATTGTGCTTGACGCCTCCTTCTCCCCGGTGCGTCGGGTCAGCTACACCGTCGAGAGCGCTCGCGTTGAGCAGCGCACCGACCTGGATAAGCTGGTGCTCGAGATTGAGACCAATGGTGCCGTCACTGCGGAGGATGCGGTTCGCGCTTCGGCCAAGATCCTGGTTGAGCAGCTGGCCGTGTTTGCTCAGCTCGAGGGCAATGAGCTGGCCGCCTTTGATGCGCCGGTGCAGCGCAGCTCGCAGCAGTTCGACCCCATCTTGCTGCGTCCTGTGGACGAGCTTGAGCTGACGGTGCGTTCAGCCAACTGTCTGAAGGCTGAAAACATTTACTACATCGGTGACCTGATCCAGCGCACCGAAAACGAGCTGCTTAAAACCCCGAACCTGGGTCGCAAGTCGCTCAACGAAATCAAGGAAGTACTGGCCTCTCGAGGCCTGACCTTGGGCATGCGTCTTGAAGCCTGGCCGCCGGCCGGGCTTGAAAAGCGCTGAGCATCGCGGCACCTTCTTTGAGAAGGTTGTGCACGGGCAGTACCTGATACGGCTGCCCGCATTAGAAAATTGGAAAGGACAAGCACATGCGTCACGGACACGGACTTCGCAAACTCAACCGCACCAGCAGCCACAGGCTGGCCATGCTGCGCAACATGATGAACTCGTTGATCGAGCACGAGGCCATCAAGACCACGGTACCGAAGGCCAAGGAATTGCGCCGCGTGGTCGAGCCCATGATCACCCTGGCCAAAGAGCCGACCCTGGCCAACAAGCGACTGGCCTTTGACCGTCTGCGCGATCGCGACATGGTGGTCAAGCTCTTTGCCGAACTCGGCCCGCGCTACAAAACCCGTCCGGGTGGATACACCCGCATCCTCAAGATGGGCTTCCGCGTGGGCGACAACGCGCCCATGGCGCTGGTCGAATTGGTGGATCGCCCCGAGACGACCGAGCCGGCACAAGAGCTCAAGGCCGAGTAAGCACTCGGCGCGGTGCGGTCCCACCGACCCATCCATGCGGCGCCCGCCTTGTGCGGGCGTTGTCGCATCTGATGTCTGCTGATCGGGGCTTGTGTCGGCCGCCGCAGGCCGCTTCTTTTTGCAACAAATCGTTGGTTGGGCGTGTCGGAGCCGCTCGATTGCGATTAGAATGAGGATTCTGACGCGCGGTGGAGCAGCCTGGTAGCTCGTTGGGCTCATAACCCAAAGGTCGTAAGTTCAAATCTTGCCCGCGCAACCAACTCACAAACGCCAGCCCTCGCGGCTGGCGTTTTGTTTTTGGCCTTTCCTGC